>JBDSIA010000298.1:0-1601 GCA_039918175.1 Thermomonas sp. | reverse complement strand
GCCGATGCCATTGTCATTCTCGGCAGTCATCTGCGCCATGAAGTGCCGCTGCTGCATGCGCGTGTGCGCAAGGCCGTGACGGGTGGCGCCAAGGTGCATGTGGTCAATCCGGTCGACTTCGATTTCGCGTTCGGCATCGCAAGCAAGCAGATCGTGCTGCCCTCGCAGCTCGCGTCGGCACTTGCTGAAGTCGACCTTGGCGATGCTGCGCACGTCGCGCTGATCGTGGGCGGCGTGGCCGAAAATGGCCCGCATGCTGCCGCGATTCGCGCTTCCGCTGAAGCATTCGCCGCGAAGACCGGCGCCAAGCTGTGCCGCATCCCGCAGGGCGCGAATGCGCTCGGCCTGTCGCGAAATGGGGTGTTGCCGAGGTCGCGCGATGCGCAGTCGATGCTGCGTGAGCCGCGCTCGGCGTATGTGATTTTCGGTATCGAGCCAGGCCTGGATTTCGCCGATCAGCGAACTACGTTGAAAGCATTGGGTGACGCACAGGTCGTGGCCTTCAGCCAGTTCGCCTGCAAGTCGACGCGTGCTGTCGCCGACGTGATCCTGCCGATTGCGGCCTTGCCGGAAATCGAAGCAACCCTGACTAATCTCGATGGCGTCGACCAGCGCACCAGCGCGGCCGGCAAGCCGCCGGGCGAAGCGCGCCCGGGCTGGCGCGTGTTGCGTGCATTGGCCGATGCGCTTGCGCTCCCAGGCTTCGAGTTCACCGACATCGCCGGCCTGCGCGCAGGCATGGCGGTCAAGGATGTCCATGCGAGCAAGGGCCAGGCACTTACGACCAGGGGTTCTGGCCTGGAGGTCGTGACGACGCATGCGATTTATCGCGTCGACGGCGTGACCCGACGCGCGCAGGCGCTGCAGGCGCATCCGCTCAATGTCGGTCCGCGTGCGGTCATGCATCCCGCAGACGCGGGAATTGCAGGCATCAACGACGGCGTGATGGCGAAGTTCGCCACCGATGTCGGCAATGCCACGTTGCAAGTCGTGTTGGATCCCGGTGTTGCACAGGGCAGCGTGTGGATCGAATGCGGACATGGCGCCACCGCGCCGCTGGCAGCTTCGGCCAAGGCGGAGGTCAGCCGCGCATGATCGCTTCCGTCAATCCGCTGATGGTCCAGGTGGTGGATCCGTTGCGTGATTTGCTGCTGTCGTTCGGCACTATCGGCATGCTGGTCTGGATCTTGCTCAAGATCCTGTTGATCGCGGTGCCACTGATCCTGTCGGTCGCGTTCTACGTCTATTGGGAGCGCAAGCTGATCGGATGGATGCACGTTCGCCATGGCCCGATGTATGTCGGCATGGGCGTCCTGCAGACGTTCGCCGACGTGTTCAAACTGCTGTTCAAGGAAGTGCTGCAGCCAAGTGCGGCCGCGCCGGTGCTGTACCGCTTGGCGCCATTGATCACGCTGGTACCGGCATTCGCTGCGTGGGCAGTCGTCCCATTCGATGCACAGGTCGTGCTCTCGAATGCCAATGCCGGCTTGTTGTACTTGCTGGCGATGACCTCGCTGGGCGTGTACGGCATCATCCTGGCGGGCTGGGCTTCCAACTCGCGCTATGCATTGCTGGGTGCGATGCGTTCGGCCGCCCAGGTC
>JBDSIA010000297.1:0-2178 GCA_039918175.1 Thermomonas sp. | reverse complement strand
TCGTCCTGCAGTCGGCGACTACAAGCGATAATGGGGCCATGACGACACTGCGCATCGCCACCCGCAAGAGCCCGCTCGCCCTATGGCAGAGCGAACACGTCGCCGCACGCCTGCGCGCCGCGCATCCCGGGCTTGCGGTGGTGCTGGTGCCGATGAGTACGCGTGGTGACGAGGTGCTGGACCGTTCGCTAGCGGCGATCGGCGGCAAGGGTTTGTTCCTCAAGGAACTGGAACTGGCGATGCAGCGTAGCGATGCGGACTGCGCGGTGCATTCGCTCAAGGATGTGGCGATGGAACTGGAAGCGGGTTTCACGCTGCCGGCTATCCTGGCCCGCGCCGATCATGCCGACGCTTTCGTCAGCAACCACTTCGATGGCATCGACGATTTACCGCACGGCGCACGCGTCGGCACCTCGTCGTTGCGTCGGCAATCGCAGTTGCGCGCGCGGCGTCCTGACCTGCAGTTGCTCGACCTGCGCGGCAACGTCAACACGCGTCTGGCCAAGCTTGACACCGGTGATTACGACGCCATCGTGTTGGCGTGCGCTGGCCTGCAGCGGCTTGGCTTCGATGCGCGCATCCGCGCACGCTTGGATGCGCCGGATTGGTTGCCGGCACCAGCACAGGGCGCGATCACGATTGAATGCCGCGCCGATGATGCATCACTCGCGGATTTGCTGGCGGCGCTGGACGATGCGGACACGCGCAGTTGCGTCGAAGCCGAGCGCGCGATGAATCGGGCCCTGCATGGCAGCTGTCATGTGCCAGTCGCGGGGTTCGCGTGTCTTGATGGCGACACCTTGTCGCTGTCTGGATTGGTGGGATCCGCACGTGATGGAAGCATCGTGCGTGCGCATGCACGCGGTTCTGCCAACGCGCCGGATGCACTCGGCATGGCGGTCGCGGACATGTTGCTGGCGCAGGGTGCTCGCGACCTGATCGACGCCGTACTGTAGTAGCGCCCTTGAGGACGCGGCGGGATGACGCGACCTAGTAGTACAGCGTCACCATGTGCTTGGCCTCGGCGAAGAACAGCCAGCGCTCGACAAAGGCGCCTGCAAGCGCGCTGATCGCGGCTGCGGTGAACCACGGCGCCGCATCGATGTGCACCAGCAGCCACATCGGCAGCATCAGCAGGATCGGCAGGATCGCGAACAACAGCACCGCGAGCAACTTCAACCTGCGTGCATGCGCGCGCGCGACCATGAACGCCATTTCGCGGGTGATGTAGTTGGCTTCGGTGTGCGGACGTTCGAACACCGTGGCGGTGCGCTGCGGCAGGCCGATCGCATCGCCACGCGATGCCGGCAACGGTGCATCGATGTCGGCCCAGTAACGGCGCTTGAGTAGCCACAGGACGACCGCCATCAATCCCAGCAACATCGCCACGCCGTTGCCGAGGTCGATGCCATGCAAGGCGTTGATCGCGGCCAGCAGCAGGCCGCCGGTCAGAAGCGCGAACAGCAGGTACACGGTTGGCACCAGCCGATGCCGCCAGGCCGGGATCGGCGTGAGCGAGGCATAGATCATCGCCGTGCAATACACGGTCAGCAGCGCGCACACGATCAGCACGATGCTAACCAGCACGCCGGCAATTCCGGACATGGCCGCATCGCCTGATGCATCGGCGCTGAGCATGCCCGGCAGCTGCATCACTAGCAGCAGCAACGCGGGTACATAAGTCATCACCGCCATCACGCCTTCGCGCGACAGCCATGACGTGCGCCATTGCGAAAACGCGCGCCACGCGCGCATGGGCTTGCCCAGGTGCAAGGTCGAGCTGAGCAGGCCGATGCTGACCAGCACCAACGCCAGCACGATGGCGACCAGCAGCGGCATCGGCCGCGACCCGCCGAGCAGCGTGGCCAGCGCGGCCCATGCCAGCAGGCCGTAGCCTGCACCCGACAGGGTGGTGAAGAAGATGACGGAAAAGGCGGGGTGCATCGTTTACTCGAGCACCACCGCAGTCCCGGTCGCGGACACCATCAGCATCGAGCCACCGTCCTGGATCTGGATGGTCTCGTAATCCAGGTCGACGCCCACCACTGCGTTGCCGCCGCGTTCGCGTGTGGATTCCAGCATGTCCTCGATCGCTTCGGTCTTGGCCGAACGCAGGACTTTCTCGTAGCTGCCGGAGCGGCCACCAATCATGTCGCGGATACCGGCGAACATGTCGCG
>JBDSIA010000296.1:0-5219 GCA_039918175.1 Thermomonas sp. | reverse complement strand
AACCATTCCAGTTCCCAGCGACGCAACATGAAGATGCCGCGCAGGACCAATTCGGTGACGACGTCTGGATGTTTTTCCGCATACGCCAGCGCCAGCGTCGAACCCCAACTGCCGCCGAACACCTGCCAGCGTTGGATGCCGAGCAGTGCTCGCAGTTTCTCGATGTCGGCAACCAGGTCCCAGGTCGTGTTGTCGGTCAGATCCGCATGTGGCGTGCTGCGGCCCGAACCACGCTGGTCGAACAGCACGATGCGGTATTTGGCCGGGTCGTGGAACCGCCGCATCTTGTCGCCGCAACCGGCACCAGGGCCGCCATGCAGCATGACCACGGGCTTGCCCTCGGGATTGCCGCACTGCTCCCAATACAGGGTGTGGCGGTCGTCCACCTGCAATGTGCCGGTCTGGTAGGGCGTGATCTCCGGATATAGCGTGCGCATTGGCAGTCCTTTGCAACCTTGTCGGTGATCAGTCTAACGCGGCGCCTTTCAGGCACGCTTGCCAAGACTGACGCGCTCACGCTCTTCCAGGTCGCGCGCGGTTTCGATGTCGATGAAACCGGCATCAGCCAACAGTGCGCGTACGGCTGCGCCCTGCACCCAACCGTGTTCCAGCACCAACCAACCGCCCGCATCCAGATGCGCGTCGGCATGGCCAACAATCGTGCGGATCGCATCCAGCCCATCCACGCCGGACGACAACGCGGCATCCGGCTCGAAACGCAGGTCGCCTTCGCCAAGATGCGGGTCGCTCTCGGCGATATAGGGCGGATTGCTGGCGATAAGGTCGAAGCGCTCGCCTTGCACGGGCACGAACCAGTCGCCGCAGCGGAATTCGACATTGGCGATGCCATTGCTGACCGCATTGCGCCGGGCCACGTCCAGCGCAGCCGTGCTGGCATCGGTGGCGATGATCCGTGCCAACGGGCGCTCGCTGGCGATGGCGAGCGCGATGGCGCCACTGCCGGTGCCAAGGTCGGCGATGTCGGTCGAATGCCGGTGCGGAATCCGTGCAAGTGCAAGTTCCACCAGCAACTCGGTTTCCGCACGCGGAATCAGCGTGGCCGGGCCGACTTCAAGATCCAGGGTCCAGAAGCCCTGGCGACCGGTCAGATAGGCCACTGGCTCGCCGGCGATGCGCCGCTGCAGGATCGACTCGAATCGAGCATGGGCTTGGTCGGGCACGGTGTCATCGGCGTGCGCGAACAGCCAACTGCGGCTTTGCCCGAGCGCATGTGCCAACAAGCAGTCGGCTTCAGCGCAATCAATCTGGCCACGGGCGCGGGCGAGCAGGTTGGCAACGTTTTGGGAAGAGGTTGGCATCCGTGGATGTTAGCGGGAGGCCAGCGTTCGGTCGTCTTGTGATAGTTTTTGCCTATCTAATGTAGTTCAACAAGGGCTGTTTCGTGCAGATTGGCCTGCTTCCCAGCACCGAATGGTTGAAGGGCACGGTGCGTGGCCCAGGCCGCAGCCGCGTGATGCAGCCATGAACCTGCGCGACCTGCGCTACTTGGTGGCATTGGCGGATCTACGCCATTTCGGCAGGGCGGCCGAAGCCTGCTTCGTCAGCCAGCCCACGCTGTCCACCCAGATCCGCAAGCTGGAAGAAGAACTCGGCGTGACCTTGGTCGAGCGCGCGCCGCGCAAGGTCATGCTGACTGACACCGGACAGGACGTGGTGGCGCGTGCACGCCGGATCGTGGCCGATGTGGAACAGATGAAAGAAGCTGCACGCCGCAGCCAGGACCCGGAATCCGGCACCCTGCGGCTGGGTGTGTTCCCGACCTTGGGCCCTTATTTGTTGCCGCATGTGCTGCCGCAGTTGCAGGTGCGTTTCCCCAAGCTCGAGCTGCTGCTGGTCGAAGAAAAGAGTGACGTTCTGTTGGCCCGCCTGTGCGAGGGCAAACTCGATGCGGCGTTGCTGGCCTTACCCGTTCACGACGAACAATTGCATTCCGAATTGCTGTTCGAGGAACCATTCCTGCTGGCCGCACCAGCGCAGCATCCTTTGGCATCGAAGGATTGGATGACATTGGATCAGCTGGCGAATGAGACCCTGCTGCTGCTGGAAGACGGCCATTGCTTGCGCGACCAGGCCTTGGACGTGTGCAGACTGTCCGGCGCCAACGAAAAGAACGGCTTCCGCGCAACCAGCCTGGAAACCCTGCGCCAGATGGTGGCCGCTGGCGTTGGTGTGACCCTGTTGCCGGCGCTGTCCGTACATTCGCCTGTGGTGCAGCCGGCGAACATCAGACTGGTGAAGTTCCGTGACCCGGTGCCCAGCCGCCAGATCGCATTGGTATGGCGAAGAAGTTCGGCGCTGGACGGCTTCCTGCATTCGTTCGGCGAAACACTCGGGACGCTGGCACGCGCACAATTGCCGCACACGTGACATTCCAGGAATATTGCAACGAAGTGGGAGGGCCTGCTCGATGACCATCCGCGTCTGGTTGGCGATAATGATGGCGCTGGGACTGACCGGCTGGTGGCTCTCCCCGCTGTCGCCCCGGGTGCCCCCGCTGCCCATGCATGTGGATGCCGATGCGGCGCGCATCTGCCGTATGCCTCCGCGTGTGCCGCGCGGCGGCCTGCCTCTGCAGACCGCCCCGCCGCGGGGCGTTGCCGCCTTCCGATTGGCAGGTGCAAAGGTTGAACCGCTTGCCGGATTCAGCGTGGAGGCGCGCGTGCTGGCCCGCGAGGACTACCACGTTGGACCGGACACCGTGTTTTCCCCGACTGATCTCGCTTTAGGCTGGGGCCGCATGCGCGACGACGCGGTGCTGGCCAAACTCAGGATCAGCCAATCCGACCGTTGGTATCACTACCGCTGGCAAGGCGATCCGCCGCTGCCACTGGATGAAATCACCCGCAGCAGCGCCAACATGCACATGATTCCCGCCGACGAACGCATCGCTGCCCGGCTACACGATGTCAGGCCGGGCGACCGCGTGCGCATCGACGGCTGGCTGGTGCAGATCGAGACCAATAATGGTTGGAAGTGGACAAGCTCGCTTCGGCGCGACGATAGCGGCGGCGGGGCCTGTGAATTGGTTTACGTGTGCGAACTCGTCAGCGAGTAAACGCCTTGCGTCCATTCAACTGAAGACAGCTGGCGCCACGCAGACGCGGTTGCGTCCTTCCTGCTTGGCCGCGTAAAGGGCTTTGTCAGCCCGCTCCAGCAGTGTTCCCGGTTCACGATCAGTGTCACGCCGCGCAGCCATGCCGATACTGACGGTCAATGGCAATACTTCCCCCTGCCAATGGACCTGGCTAGCATCCACCCCCTTGCGCAAGCGTTCCGCGATGATCCGTGCGGCGGCGGCGTCGCGACCCGGCAACAGCACCAGGAATTCATCGCCTCCATAACGACCCAGCACATCGGTCGGCCTCAGTTCCCCGCTGAGTGTGTTGGCGATGCTGCGAATGCACAGATCACCGCAAGCGTGTCCCAGCCTGTCATTGATGCGCTTGAACCGGTCGATGTCGATGAACAGCACCGCCAAAGCGCCATCTTCCACAGCATGCGCCTTGAACTCACGGGCCAACGCCTGGTCCAGTGAGCGCCGGTTCCGGGTACCGGTGAGCGAATCGCGTTCAGCCGTGCGCCTGAGCTGGATGGCGGCATACGCCTCATCCGCATGCAACCCGGCCAGATGGGCCAGTTCCAGCAAAGCCGAGAGAGTGGCTTGCTCGTACCCGTCCGGAGCGGTGGCTGGCACCACCAATGCCGCCCAAGCAGGGGAAGCCAGTCGCAATGGAATGATAGCGAGCAACGGTCCTCCTGCAGCGTGATCCGCGGGCGTGCCGTCCAGCCCAATATTGATCGGTTCCCCGTTGAACACGTGGGTCCGCACCAGCCCACGCGCCGCCAACACGGATTGGGCGAAGCCGGCAGATTGTCCTTCAGGCTGCACAAGCAGCAGGTCCTGCCCCAGATACCCGCCCCCCACCACCACTGCCGCGCTTGCACCTGTCACTTCCCGGGCATGTTCGCCCAACATCCGAAACGCGACCGCTGCGATGTCATCCTCGTCCACACCACGCAACCGGTCCTGCAACGCATGGGCGAAACCGGTCTGGATTCTTTCCTGACCCAGACGGATGTCGCTCTGCATGCGCGCGTTGATCTCGTCAAGCAAGCGTTGCCGCACCTGTCCGATGCGGCTGCTGAGCCCGACGAACATGATGACCGAGACAAGCACCAACACGAACTGATACCCATGCCGGGTCAGCATGTCATCCCCTAGCCAGGCGCGTTGCATGGCCTCGTGGGCTGCCGCTGCCGCCAACAACAGCAGCATCGCAACGGTCGTGGCAACGGCCATTTGCACGCCACGGCGCGCACCGTCGATCGTCGCCACGATGCCGACCGGCATCGCCAGCAACCATGCCGCTGTGGTGATGGATTGCAGCGAATCCGCTGCCACCTGCAGCGGCAGGAGCGGTAGCAGCACCAGAATTCCCATGGCCATGGCCACCCAATCCAGCCGCCGGATCCAGGATGAGTCCGAGGCGCGGGTTTCGGCGAACCGGGTCAGGGTCAACAGGGCCACGGCATTGAACGCCAACATGATCAGCCAAAAGCCGCGTGCGCCCAACTCGCGCAGCGCAGATGTGCCCGGCATGGCGTACAAGTGACCATTCAGCGTCGCGACGAATAGCAGTGCGATGACCAGATAACCGGAGTACAGCAGGAAGATCGGATCGCGCACCGCCGGGTACAACACCAGCGATGCAATCAGCAAGGTGGCCAATGCGGCATACAGCGCGCATGCCAAAGCCACCTCACGGCTGGCCTGGCGCAACCCATCCCGTTCGCTCAGGATGCGCGGGGTGGGGGCGCTGCGCACCTCACCCTGCAGGTCCAGACGCAACCGTTGCAGCCCCATGGACTCCCGCGGCAGTGCAAACACATAGCCCACGGGAAGACCGCCTTCGGCCTCGGCGGGCCTGAAGAAATCACTGGATTGAATGCTGCCATCCAGGCTGGTGACGCGCACGGCATTGAAGGGATCGCGTGGCATCCACAGCACCCAGCGCTGGTCGGCTGCCAATGGGAGCTCGAACTGCAGGTCCGCCCTCTGCTGCTGTTGGGTTTCGCCAGTGAACACCAACCTGCCATCGACCTGGGGCAGGTCCTGACCACCCGCCACCGACAATTTCAGCACGGGCGTTGGCGCGCTTCCCTGGACATCCGGCAATTCCCATCCCCGCCCCGCTGTC
>JBDSIA010000295.1:0-2649 GCA_039918175.1 Thermomonas sp. | reverse complement strand
TCCAGGGTCTTCATCACGTCCAGCATCGCCTGCGTACGCCGGGCGATGTAGATCGGCTGGCCACGCCAATTGAGCACCAGTTGTGCACCGATAGCCAAGGCACTGATGTCCTGCGTCACCGGCGCACCGGCGAACAGGGCCCGCGCACTGGGACTCCAGGACTTGATGAAAGGCACCGCCGCGAACCCGACTCCCACCGCACCCACTACTGCCGTGGTCGCGGTCAGGAACCTGCGCCGGCCAGTGTTGACCTCTTCATTGGCCATCCCGCACTCCGAAAATGAAATCAAGGCTACGGCTGCCGCACCGGGCTCACGCACGGGCACACGCCGCAAAGACGGGGAAGTGTAACGGAAGGCTTAACGAACCGACAATGCGCCAATCGGCGAAAAGCGCTGGCTCAACGTGCGGCGACGGTTCCGCGATAGCGTTCCGCCAGCAGGCCGACCCGCTGCACGTAGCGCTGGGTCTCGCTGTACGGGGGTACGCCTTTGTACTTGTCGACCGCGCCCTCGCCCGCGTTGTAACCCGCCGCGACCAGGGTCAGGTTGCCGTTGAAGCGCTTGAGCAGCCAGGCCAGGTATTTGACCCCGCCACTGATGTTCTGGGTGGCGTCGAACGAGTCGCTGACCCCGAACCGGCGCGCGGTGGCCGGCATCAGCTGCATCAGGCCTTGCGCGCCCACCCGCGACAACGCGTTGGGGTTGAATGCGGATTCGGCATGGATGATCGCGCGGACGATGGCCTCGTCAACCCCGTGTTCGCGCGCGGCTGCCGCGATTTCCGCCTGATAGGCCGCGGTGTTCAGGCGCACCGTGGCGAAGCTCACGCCCGGCTTGGCGCTGCAGGCGTAACAGGTTTCCATGTAGCTGTACTGGATCGTGCGCAACCCGCTGATGCCGGCGGCACCTTTCGGACGCGCACTGGTATAGGTCCGGATCCCGTCCTGGACATAGGAATACACGTGCCCCTTGACCCGCCGCGGGGCGGCGGGGCCCGAGGCTGAAGAAACTGCACTGGTTCGCGCGGCTGGAACATTGACGGCAACCGGGGAGCCCGAGATCGTGGCCGGCGGCGTGGCACTGCCCACCAACGCCTGGTTGGGCGGAGTGACCGATGCAACGTACGCTTTGGCTTGGGGAGCGCGTTGCGATTTGTAGCTACTGGCCAACTTGCAACTGGCGCCACTGATCCGCTTGTTGGAATAAGTCGCGATCCCGTCGCCGGTGTCGCAGCGATAGACATTGCCGGCAATGGCATTCGATGCCGGCATCGCCAACAGCGCGCAGCCCAGCAACAGGAATGTGGCGACTCCCTTCATGGGTCCAGTCTCGCGCCTTCACAACCCCATTACAAGTCCTTGATTTGCGACGCGTATTCAGAATCGGCGAGCCCGTTCCCACCCCTGCACCGCATGCAGCCATCCGAAACGCTTTCACGGCGTCTGCTAAGCTCGCGCGCACCTTGACCCGGCCCGGATTCAGCACCGCGCCCCGGAGACTCGCATGACCATCGAAATACTGGATGCAGCGGCATTGCGCCCGCGCTCGAAGCAGACCGTCCACACACCAAAAAAGCTCTTCATCCAGACCCACGGCTGCCAGATGAATGAGTACGACTCGGCCAAGATGGCCGATGTACTGGCGGCGTCAGACGGGATGGAACTGACCACGATCGCCGAAGAAGCCGACGTGATCCTGGTCAATACCTGCTCGATCCGCGAAAAAGCCCAGGAAAAGGTCTTCAGCCAGATCGGCCGCTGGAAGTCACTGAGAAAGAATGGCGAAAAAGTACTGATCGGCGTGGGCGGCTGCGTGGCGAGCCAGGAAGGCGCCGCCATCGTCAAACGCGCGCCTTACGTGGATCTGGTCTTCGGCCCGCAAACCCTGCACCGGCTGCCGGAATTGATACGGGCCCGTCGCGAGTCCGGGCAATCGCAGGTCGACATCAGCTTTCCGGAGATCGAGAAGTTCGACCGCCTGCCCGAACCGCGGGCGGACGGGCCCAGTGCGTTCGTCTCGATCATGGAAGGTTGCAGCAAATATTGTGCGTTCTGCGTGGTGCCCTACACCCGTGGGGAAGAAGTCAGCCGGCCGTTCGAGGACGTGCTGGTCGAAGTCGTCAAGCTCGCCGCCCAGGGCGTGCGCGAGGTCAACCTGCTTGGCCAGAACGTCAATGCCTATCGCGGACCGTATGGCTACGACGAGGGCCAGTTCGCCGACCTCGGTTTGCTGATCCGCACGATTGCAGAAATCGACGGCATCGGCCGCATCCGCTTCACCACCTCGCACCCGCTGGAATTCAGCGATTCGCTGGTTGATGCCTATCGCGACGTACCCAAGCTCGCCAACTACCTGCACCTGCCGGTGCAGTCCGGCAGCGACCGCGTGCTGGCGGCGATGAAGCGCGGCTACACCGCGCTGGAGTTCAAGCAGAAGTTGCGCAAGCTGCGTGCGGTACGCCCGGGCATTTCGATCTCCTCCGATTTCATCGTCGGCTTCCCCGGCGAAACCGAGGCCGATTTCGACAAGACCATGAAGCTGATCGAGGACGTCGGCTTCGACCAGAGTTTTTCCTTCATCTATTCGCGTCGTCCCGGCACGCCCGCCGCGGATCTGGAAGACACCACCACCGATGCCGACAAGCACG
>JBDSIA010000294.1:0-1713 GCA_039918175.1 Thermomonas sp. | reverse complement strand
CCCTCGCCGACGTGTGCCCCGATGTTGACGAAGCTCGGCATCAGCACCACGTCCTTGCCCACGTGGCTACCGCTGCGCACGATCGCTCCTGGCACCACCCGCACGCCGAGCTTGCGGAACGCGGCCTCGTCGAAGTCCGTGAAGCGCGCGGGCACCTTGTCCCAGAACGGCGCCGGATAGCCTTCCACCAGTTCCATCTCCGAGGTGCGGAAAAACAGCAGCACCGCTTTCTTCAGCCATTCGTTGACCTGCCAACCGCCATTGCCGTCGGGCTCGGCCACGCGCAGCCAGCCTTTCTCGAGGCCGGCGATCACCCGATCCACCGCTGGCCGGGTCGAGCCCTCGATCTCTTCCAGCGTCAGCATCGTGCGTCGTTCCCAGGCGCTGTCGATGATGAAGCGCAGTTCCTCCGCCTCGGCCAGGCGCGCAGCGGCCAGCTTCGACAGCGGACGTTTCACCACCGTTGTCTTCGCAGCCTTCGCGGGACTGGACGTGGGCTTGGTGGGGCTCATTGCGGTTCTCCGTCGAATGCGGCCAGCAGCGCGTCTCGCAATGCCTGGCGTTGGTGGTCGTCCTGCAACGGGCGGTCATGCTCGTCGCTGATCTGGAACATGTCCTCGGCGCGGGCGCCGAAGGTGGCGATGCGCGCATCGTGCACGCGCAAGCGCAAGCTGCGCAGAACCCGGCTTACATTCGCCAGCAAGCCCGGTCGGTCAGTGCACACAAGGCTGAGCAGGGTACGCCCGTTCTCGGCATCGGCGAATTCAACCTGCGGCACGATTCGGAAATGGCGCAGATGCCGTGGCTGGGTGCGCCGTGCGGGGCGGATGCTGTCGAGATCAGCGATCGCAAGCGCTGCTCGCAGGCGTTGCTCGACCTGCTCGGCCTGCACCGGGCGCTGGCCCTCGGCCGGAATCACTTCGAAACTGTCGACCACGCTGCCGTGCGGCCCATCCAGCAGGCGCGCCTGCTGGATGGCAAGACCCAGCCGATCCAGTGTGGCCACGATCGCCGCGAACAGGCCGTCGCGGTCGGGTGAGCGCACGAAAATTTCCAGCGCACCGGCCTGTGCACCAAGCGGTCGCACTGCGATTCGCAAGTCGCCAGGCGCCAGCCCTCTTAACTGTTGCGCCTGCCACGACAGCGCGTCGGGGCGCCCACGCAGGAAGCATTCGGGCGGCAATTCCTCGAACAGGTCTTCGATTTCCAGCGGCCCTATGCCGGCTTGTTCCAACAGCGCCGTCGCCGCCGCGCGATTTCCGGCGATGCGCTCGCCAGCCGCAACTGGATGCTCAAGGCCGCGCCGCAACGCAAGCCGGGTCGCGGTGTACAGGTCGGCCAGCAGTCGGTCTTTCCATGCATTCCACAACTTCGGCGAGGTGCCCGCAATGTCCGCGCAGGTCAACAGGTACAGCGCGTCGAGGCGTTCGCGGTCGGCCACATGTTCAGCGAAGCGATGGATCACCGCCGGATCACCAATGTCCTGCTTCTGGGCGGTCACCGACATCAGCAAGTGCTGTTCGACCAGCCATTCGACCAGGGCGGTCTCGCCTTCGCTGAGACCGTGCGCCTCGCAAAATTCGCGTGCATCCACCGCGCCCAGTTTTGAATGATCACCGCCGCGGCCCTTGGCGATGTCGTGGAACAAGCCCGCCAGCAGCAGCAGTTCCGGCTTGCGCAGTCGCGGCCACGCCTCATGGGCGATCGCGAAGC
>JBDSIA010000293.1:0-2412 GCA_039918175.1 Thermomonas sp. | reverse complement strand
ACTGCGTGCGCATACCGCCGGCAAGCTGGTTTGTGTGTTCGGTTGCGGTGGTGAACGCGACACCGGGAAGCGCCCGCAGATGGCCGCGATCGCCGAGCGTGGCGCGGACGTGGCTATCGTCACCGACGACAATCCGCGTGGCGAGAATGGGGATGCGATCGTTGCTGACATCCTGGCCGGCTTCGTCGATGCCTCGCAGGCCATCGTGCGGCGTGACCGCGCACGTGCGATTGCCGACGCGATCGGCATGGCTGATGTCAATGACGTGGTACTGATCGCCGGCAAGGGTCATGAGCCCTATCAGGAAATCAACGGTGTCCGACATCCGTTTGCCGATACAACGGTAGCCCGAGAAATTCTCGGGAGGCGCGCGCAGCACATGGATGTGCCAGTGCTGCGTCCGCAGGACGCGGAGAAGCAGCCATGATCCCGCGCACGCTGGCATGGATCGCCCAGGTCACCGGCGGCCAGTTGCATGGCGCGAAGCCGGAACTACATGTCGATTCGGTTGCCATCGACACCCGCGCTTTGCCGCAAGGCGGGCGCGCAATGTTCGTCGCGCTGAAGGGCGAAAATTTCGACGGCCACGATCATGTCGCCGCCGCGAAAGCGGGTGGTTGCATCGGCGTGCTGGTTTCGCGCCGCGTTGATGCCGACCTGCCGCAGGTGCTGGTCGACGACACCGAACGCGCGCTGGCCGAGATTGCAGCGGCAATGCAGTGCGAGCGTGCCAGCGGGCACCGCACGAAAATCCTCGCGATCACCGGCAGCAACGGCAAGACCAGTGTCAAGAGCATGCTGCTGTCGATCCTCGATCGGTGCGGCAAGGCCTACGCGAATCCCGGCAACCGCAACAACGAGATCGGGCTGCCACTGGCAGTGATCGATGCACCGGAGGATGCCGATTTCGCGATCTACGAAATGGGCGCGGGCAAGCCCGGCGACATCGCTTACCTGACCGCGATTGCGCGTCCCGACGTGGCGCTGGTCAACAATATCGCCTCGGCACACTTGGAGCGCCTGGGCAATCTGCTGGGCGTGGCCGATACCAAGGCGGCGATATACGACGCGCTGCCGACGGATGGCATTGCGGTAATCAATGCCGACGAGGCGTTCGCCCCGTATTTCATCGAGCGCGCAGCCGGTCGCCGGGTATTGCGATTCGGCCTGGAGTCCAGCGCCGAGATCGGCGCGCGTGACATGCAGATCGATAGCGACCGCACCCGTTTTACCCTGACAGCGCCAGAGGGTCAGGTCTCCGTCACCCTGTCGATGCCGGGCCGACACAACCTGCGCAATGCCCTCGCCGCAGCCGGCATGGCGTTTGCCGCGGGCGCCAGCCTGCAGCAGGTGCGCGATGGATTGGACGCCGTGCAACCGGTCGCCGGGCGCCAGGTCAGTCATCGCTTGCGCAGCGGCGCAGTGCTGATCGACGACAGCTACAACGCCAATCCCGGTTCGCTGGAAGCGGCCATCGAATCATTGGCCGCAGCGACCTCGAACAAAGATGGTACCGAGGCGTGGCTGGTTCTCGGCGACATGCGCGAACTCGGCGCAGAGGAAGTGGCGTTGCACTTGCAGGCCGGCCAGCGCGCGAAGCGGGCAGGCATTGCCCAGCTGTTCGCGTTCGGCCCGCTGAGTGCAGCGGCCGTGCAGGGTTTCGGCGAGGGCGCGCGGCATTTCGCTTCGCATTCGGAACTGGTGGACGCGCTGCTCGCTGAACTCGGGGTAGGCACGCAGATCGGCACACGCGTCCTGGTCAAGGGATCGCGCGGCAGCGCGATGGACCGCATCGTCACACAACTATTGCAGCACGACGCGCGCAACATGAAGGGAGAGGTCGATGCTGCTTGAGCTCACGCGCTGGCTGGAACAGTTGCAGCACCACTTCGGCCTGTTCAACTACCTGACCTTCCGGTCGATTTTGAGTGCGTTGACTGCGCTCGCACTGTCCTTGTGGTGGGGACCCGCGACGATTCGCAAGTTGGCCACGCTCAAGGGCGGCCAGCCGATTCGCAGCGATGGCCCGCAATCGCATTTTGCAAAAGCAGGCACGCCGACCATGGGTGGCGCGCTGATCCTGATCACCATCGCCGCATCGGTGCTGCTGTGGGCGGACCTGCGCAACAAATATATCTGGGTCGTGATGGCGGTGATGCTGGGTTTCGGCGCGATCGGCTGGTGGGACGACTGGATCAAGATCGTCAAGCGCGACGCCAACGGCATGCGTTCGCGTACCAAGTACGCGCTGCAATCGATCCTCGGACTGGCCGTCGGCATTTATCTGTACGCGTATGCCGACGTACCGGCAGCGACGACTTTTTATGTGCCGTTCTTCAAGTCGGTGGCATTGCCATTGGTCGGCATCAGCTTTGTTGCGATCGCCTATTTCTGGATCGTCGGGTTCTCCAA
>JBDSIA010000292.1:0-14764 GCA_039918175.1 Thermomonas sp. | reverse complement strand
AAACCGGCCACGGCAACGTGCGTGCTCGCGGTGTGTTCGAGCGCGAAGGCAACAACATCGTCATCACCCAGCTGCCGCACCAGGTTTCGCCCTCGAAGATCATCGAGCAGATCGCGACCCAGATGCGCGCCAAGAAGCTGCCGTGGCTGGAGGACATCCGTGACGAATCCGACCATGCGAACCCGACCCGCATCGTGCTGGTGCCGCGCAGTAATCGGGTCGATGCCGAGCAGCTGATGGGCCACCTGTTCGCGACCACCGACCTGGAGAAGAGCTTCCGGGTCAACATGAACGTGATTGGTTTGGACGGGCGTCCGCAGGTCAAGAACCTGAAGATGCTGCTGAGCGAATGGCTGATGTTCCGCACCAGTACGGTCACCCGTCGCCTGACCCATCGACTGGAAAAAGTCGAGCGCCGCCTGCACTTGCTCGACGGCCTGTTGACCGCCTTCCTCAACCTGGATGAAGTGATCCGCATCATCCGCAGTGAGGACGAGCCGAAGCCAGCGTTGATCGCACGCTTTGAACTGAGCGACGATCAAGCCGACTACATCCTCGACACCAAGTTGCGTCAGCTCGCGCGGCTTGAGGAAATGAAGATCCGCGGCGAGCAGGACGAGTTGGACCGCGAACGCGACCGGTTGATGACGACATTGGCCAGCAAGGCCAAACTGCGCAAGCTGATCAAGGACGAATTGCTGGCCGATGCCAAGAAGTTTGGCGATGCCCGCCGCTCACCATTGGTCGCGCGCGGCGCCGCGCAGGCGTTGGATGAAACCGAACTGGTCGCCAGCGAGCCGATGACTGTTGTGCTCAGTGAAAAAGGCTGGGTGCGCGCCGCCAAGGGCCACGATATTGATGGCTCGACATTGAGTTATCGCGAAGGCGACCGCCTGTTGGCCGCGGTGCGCGGACGCAGCAACTTGCAGGCGGCGTTCCTGGACAGTACCGGGCGCAGCTACTCGACTGCCGTGCATACGCTGCCCAGCGCACGCGGTAACGGCGAGCCCTTGAGCGGGCGCTTCACGCTGCCCGCCGGCGCGACCTTCCATGCACTGGCCAGCGGCGACAACGACAGCCGCTATGTGATCGCGTCAAGCCATGGCTATGGCTTCGTGACGCGCTTCGAAAACCTGACCGGTCGCAACAAAGCCGGCAAGGCATTGCTGTCGCTGGGCGATGGTGGTCGCGTGTTGCAACCGTCTGCAGTGAGCGATATGGATGCCGATCGTATCGTCGCGGTAACCACGGCTGGGCACGTGCTTGCATTCGCGCTCGCCGAGTTGCCGGAACTCGACAAAGGCAAGGGCAACAAGATCATCGAAATCCCGAAAGCCAAGCGCGGCACCGAACGCGTAGTCTCGGTCGCGGTAGTACCAGTCGGCGGCAAGCTGCTGGTCGCCAGCGGCGCACGCACGATGACGCTGTCGTTCAATGACCTCGATGCCTATATCGGCGCACGTGGTTCACGTGGAGGCCTGCTGCCAAGGGGCTGGCAGAAGGTGGATGGGCTTCAGGTCGAACCATAGAGACTTCACATCGACGGCGAGACCGTCGGGTGTTTCGCGTAGCGGCATTTCGAGCCGCGTAGCGGAACACGCGACGGTAGGCGCCGTCGAGCCGGGAAACACCCATGCAACCTGATTTCTGGCACCGACGCTGGACCGACAACCAGATCGGTTTCCATCAATCCGCGCCAACAGCCTTGCTGCTCAAGCATTGGCCGGCCTTGGGCGTAGATGCTGGCGCCACCGTATTCGTGCCGTTGTGCGGCAAGTCACTGGACATGGCTTGGTTGGCATCGCAGGGCCATCAGGTGCTGGGCGTCGAGCTGTCGCAGCTCGCAGTGGAGCAGTTCTTCGCCGAACACGGCCTGGCACCTGAAATCCATGAATCCCGATACGGCATGCACTATCGCGCAGGCGGCATCGAGATTATCCACGGCGATGCATTCGCACTGGATGCAGAGGTATTGGCCGAATGCGCGGCAGTATTCGACCGCGCCGCGATGATCGCGCTGCCGCCGCCGATGCGCGCACGTTATGCCGATGAACTTTATGCGCAGCTGCCTACGGGGTGCCGCGGACTGCTGGTGACACTGGAGTATCCGCAGGCTGAACGCGATGGTCCTCCGTTCGCGATTGCCGAGGCCGAAGTACGCGAGCGCTATGCCGCCACATGGGACATCGACGTGCTCGAACGCAGGCCAATCCTTCCGGACCATGCCGGCTACGTGGGCGGGGTCTCGAAGCTGGATACGGCGGTGTACAGGCTGCGGCGCCGCTGAACAACGAGATCGCGATGGTTGATCCAGATCAAGATGCACCGGCCGAGCGCTGCCTAAGCTGCGGTCATGGAGTTGCAACCTCTCACCTTCAGCGTTGACCTGCTGCGCCGGCACGACCGGCCCGGGCCGCGCTATACCTCGTACCCGACCGCGCCGCAGTTCTCGACTGCATTTGACGAACAGGCGTTGCGTGATGTGGCGCGTGCCAGCAATGGCGATCCGATCCCGCGCCGGCTGTCGCTGTACGTGCATGTGCCGTTCTGCAACAGCCCGTGCTTCTACTGTGGCTGCAACCGGATCATCACCCGCGACACCGCCCGTGGCGATGCTTATCTCGTGCGGCTGTATCGCGAGATCGCGTTGGCGGCCACATTGTTTGATCGCGATCGCGAGGTGATCCAACTGCATTTCGGCGGCGGCACGCCGAACTTCCTGTCGCCCGCGCAACTGCACGAAGTCGTGGACACGTTGCGCAAACACTTCCGATTTTCCGATGCCGATGAGCGCGATATCTCGATCGAACTCGACCCGCGCTTCGTCAACGCCAGCGACATCGCTAATCTCGCGCGTGCCGGCTTCAACCGGGCGAGTTTTGGCGTGCAGGACTTTGATCCCGAAGTACAGGTCGCGGTCAACCGCATCCAGTCGGTCAAGGAGACTCGCGCAGTCGTCGATGCCTGCCGCAGCAACGGCTTCAAGTCGGTCAACGTTGATCTGATCTATGGCCTGCCGAAGCAAAATCTCACTGGCTTCGCGAAAACCCTCGACATCGTCGCCGACATGCGCCCGGACCGGGTCGCGGTGTATGGCTACGCGCACATGCCGCGCATGTTCAAAGCGCAGAAGCAGATCGTGGAAACCGACCTCCCCGATGCCGAAACCCGGCTGAACCTGCTGCAACTGGCAATCGAACGCCTGACCGCAGCCGGCTACCTGTACATCGGCATGGATCATTTCGCATTGCCCGACGACGAGCTGGCGCTTGCGCAGTCGCGCGGCAGCCTGCATCGCAATTTCATGGGCTACACGACACACGCCGACAGCGACTTGCTGGGCCTTGGCGTCAGCGCCATCAGCCACATCGGCGACAGTTTCAGCCAGAACCCGCGCGATCTGGTCAGTTGGCAGGCCGCGCTGGACGAGGGCCGGCTACCGGTGTTCCGCGGCATGCGCCTGGACGCGGACGACCAACTTCGCGCGGACCTGATCCAGCAACTGATGTGCCAGGGCGAAATCCCGATGCGGGCGCTGGAACGCCGTCATGGCATCGATTTCAGCGACTATTTCGCCGACGCGCTGGCCAAACTGCAGCCTTTGGTGGACGACGGACTGGTCCGGATCGAAGCGGACCGCATCACGGTGACCTCGCGCGGCCGGCTGCTGTTGCGTAACATCGCGATGTGCTTCGACCGATACCTCGATCAACCTGTGACCGATGCCCAGCCGCGCTTTTCGCGCGCGATCTGACCCGTTTCCGGCAGGTGGGTTCCAGGTGGGCGACTTGAGCAGCTTGCCGTTTCCGCGACAAGGCCCCCGAACCCTGGCAGACGACGGCGATGCCCTGCGGTTCTGTACGACCTGCGCGTTTTCGCAGGCCTGCCTTGATGAGGGCATGGACAAGGCCGCGCTGCAGGACCTGCACGTGCTTGTGGAGCACGTCGGGCCGTTGCACGCAGGCGATCACATTTTCCGCGAAGGCGATCCGTTCGAAGCGATCGCCGCGGTGCGCGCTGGCACAGTCAAGACCTACGTGGTTGATCGCGAAGGTCACGAGCACGTGCTGGGGTTCCACTTGCCAGGTGAAGTGATCGGCTTGAATGCGATCGACGGCGACACCTATCCGTGCAATGCGGTGGCGCTGGACACGGTGATGCTGTGCCGGTTTTCGTTCCCGAAGATCGCCATCCTGGCTAGCCGCTTGCCGGGCGTGCAGAAGCAATTGTTCCGCTTGCTCAGCCGCGACATCGGCAGCGCCGCGCTGCTGGCCGGCGACTGGTCGGCGGACCAGCGAATGGCCGCGTTCCTGATCGGCATGTCGCGGCGGTTGGCCGCGCGCGGCTTTTCACCAGATCGTTTCCAGCTGACCATGGCGCGCACCGACATCGCCAATTATCTGCGGCTGGCGCCGGAAACAGTCAGTCGGGTGCTCAAGCGCTTGCAGGACGACGGCTTGCTGCTGATAGACCGGCGCGAGGTGGAACTGCTCGACCGCAAACCGCTTGAAGCGCTGGCAGCTTCTGTGTTGCGGGACTGATTCCAAGCCATCAGCTGGTTCACTGTAAGGTCTGCCATCTGCATCACTTGACCTGCGTCATGGCGACAAGTGCCGCGCGCGCCGACTATGCGCTGTCCGCACTGGAGATCGTCCATGAGCAGTACCCGAAAGTTGTGGCTGGCCTTGGCCGCCCTCCTCCTTGTCTCCTTTTCCGTACTCCTGTGGGCAGGAAGCGAGATCTTCCGCGCCGCGCCGCCGATGCCCGAACAAGTGGTCGCAGAGAGCGGACAGGTGATCTATACCCGCGCCGATATCGAGCAAGGCCGTCAGGTCTGGCAATCGATTGGCGGCATGCAGCTCGGTTCGATCTGGGGTCACGGTGCCTATGTCGCCCCGGACTGGAGCGCGGACTGGCTGCATCGCGAGGCCACCGACGTGCTGGATATCTGGGCGCGACGCGATGGCGGCATGGCGACTTACGCTGACCTGCCCGCCGAGGAGCAGGGCGCATTGCGCAGCCGCCTGCAGGCGATGATGCGGACAAATACCTACGAAGCGACCACCGGCACGATCACGCTAACCCAGGATCGCGTCGCCGCGCTGTCCAATGTCGCCGCGCATTACGAGAGTCTGTTCGGCAACGATCCGGCCACGCTCGAGCTGCGTGAAGCCTATGCTATGAAGCAGGGCACCGTCGACACTGCAGAACACCGACGCGCGCTGACCGCGTTTTTCTGGTGGACCGCATGGGCCGCAACCACCGAGCGCGCCAGCGACGGGCAGACTCTGGTTCCGGCCAAGGACGGCATCGCCAACAAGAAAGTGACTTACACCAATAACTGGCCCAGCGAGCCGCTGGTGGGCAACACGCCGCCGCCGCCGCTGTGGGTGTGGTCGGCCTTCAGCGTGCTGTTCCTGATCGCTGGCATCGCGATCCTCGGCTGGCATTACGCAGTCACCCACGGGCGTGGCGAGGACACGCACACGATTCCGGCATCGGATCCGTTCGCGCTTCTTAAAATCACCCCGTCGATGCGCGCAACCGCAAAGTATTTCTGGGTGGTCCTGGCACTGTTCATTGCACAGATATTGCTTGGCGCCATCACCGCGCACTTCCAGGTCGAGGGTCAGGAGGCCTACGGGATTGCGTTGTCGGACTACCTGCCGTATTCGCTCGCCCGCACCTGGCACACCCAGCTGGCGGTGCTGTGGATCGCCACCGCATGGCTGGCGACCGGCCTGTACATCGGGCCGGCGCTATCCGGGCATGAGCCGAAGTACCAACGCTTCGGAGTGAATTTCCTGTTCGTCTCGCTGCTGCTCATCGTGGTCGGCGGATTTGTCGGGCAATGGCTCGCTGTGATGCAGATCCTGCCGCTGGAACACAACTTCTGGTTCGGCCACCAGGGTTGGGAATACGCGGACATGGGCCGCTTCTGGCAGTGGTACCTGTTCATCGGCCTACTGCTGTGGGTGACCTTGGTCGGACGCTCGCTGTGGCCGATCCTGCGCGGCCCTGCCAGTGATTCAAAATCGATCATCGGCCTGCTGTTCATGTCGACGGTCGCGATCGGCCTGTTCTACGGCGCGGCCCTGATGTGGGGCGAGCACACCCATATCTCCGAGGTTGAATACTGGCGTTGGTGGCTGGTGCACCTGTGGGTCGAAGGTTTCTTCGAAGTGTTCGCGACCGCAGTGATGGCGCTGATCTTCACTCGCCTGGGCCTGATCAAGACATCGACCGCCAACATCACGGTGCTGTTCGCGACCATTATCTTCATGTCCGGTGGCGTGCTGGGAACCCTGCATCACCTCTACTTTGTCGGCACGCCGATCTCAGTGGTGGCGCTGGGCGCCAGCTTCAGCGCGCTGGAAGTGGTGCCGCTGGCCTACCTGGGTTTCGAGGCGTTCCACACCTATCGCCTCGGCAAGGCCACACCGTGGATGGCGCGTTATCGCTGGCCGGTGATGTTCTTCATCGCGGTGTCGTTCTGGAACCTGGTCGGCGCCGGCCTGTTCGGCTTCCTGATCAACCCACCGCTGTCGCTGTACTACATGCAAGGGCTCAACCTGACCGCCCTGCATGCCCATACCGCGCTGTTCGGTGTTTACGGGATGCTCGGAATTGCCTTGGTGCTGTTCTGCCTGCGCGGCCTGCGTGGACAGATGGCCTGGGACACGCGGGCGCTGAAAACCGCTTTCTGGAGCCTCAACATCGGCCTGGCGCTGATGGGCGTGCTGACCTTGTTGCCGCTGGGCACGATGCAATTGCTGGCTGCGATCGAGCATGGTTACTGGTATGCGCGCTCGGCCGAATTCATGCAGAAACCCATCGTGGAACTGCTGATCTGGATGCGCATGCCGGGCGACATCATCTTCAGCATCGGTGCGCTGTCGCTGTGCTGGTTCGTGCTCCGGCTCTGGGTCGCGCCGCGCCGCGAAGCCGCACTTATCGGCGAGACCGAATCAGGCCACTGACTGGGCGCGGCATCGGACACGCGCTCGGCATACCAGGACGCCGAGCGGAAGATTTTGATACGGATACCCCGACCAACCCCCGGCCATGCCGGGGGTTCGTCGTTGCGCGGAACCTGATCTGGATCAATGTTGGCACGCCCTCACTGCGTGAGAATGATTCGCATGAACACGACGCTTGATCCACTGCCACCGAAACCGCATGCCTCGGTCCAGCAACTTGCAAATGCGCCGCACCGATTGATGTTCTTCATCGGTGCAAGCAACGTGATGCTGGCGATGTTGTGGTGGGCGGCATGGCTGGTCTCGACCCGCTGGCAATTGTTCGCCATGGCCCAGCCCGCGCCTTATGCCGGCTGGCTGCATGGTTTCGTGATGCAGTACCAGATGCTGCCGAGTTTCATGTTCGGCTTCCTGCTCACCACCTTCCCGCGCTGGATGGGCCTGCCGGACATCCAGCGCTGGCGCTACCTGCCGGTTGGCATCGGCATGTTCGGCGGACAACTGGCGACCTTGCTCGGCGCGATGGGTTTCGAAGCGGGCATGGTGGTCGGCTACTGGTTGACGCTGGCTGGCTGGATCGCCGGACTGGCCACACTGGCGCCGTACCTGTGGCGCGAGCGCTGCACAACCTGGCATGCGCGTTCCTGCTTCGCCGCACTCAGCCTGGGCCTGATTGGATTGCTGGCCTGGGGCGCGGTGCTGTTGGGCGCGTCGCCCATCTATGTATTCGCCAGCATCAAGATCGGCACGTTCGGCCTGATCCTGCCGGTCTATGTGACGGTTGCGCATCGCATGTTCCCGTTCTTCGCCGGCAACGTGATCCCGGGCTACACGCCATGGCGGCCGATGTGGCTGTTGGCCGTGTTCTGGGCGCTGAGCTTGCTGCACCTGGGGCTGGAACTCGTGCACGGCTATGGCCTGCTGTGGCTGGCTGACCTGCCACTACTCGCACTCACCGCGACCATTGTCTGGCGCTGGTGGCCACGCGGCACCGCTCCCGGCGGCAAAATCCCCGGCATCCTCAACGTGCTGTTCCTTGCCCTGGCTTGGCTGCCGATCGCCTTTGCCCTGTATGCAGCGCAGAGCCTGGCGTATGTCGCCACAGGCATCTACTGGCTGGGTCGCGCGCCTGCGCACGCGTTGTTCATCGGCTTCTTCGGCAGCGCGCTAGTGGCGATGGTCACCCGCGTCACCCAAGGACACTCGGGGCGTCCGATGATGATGCCGACCGTTGCCTGGTTCGCGTTTATCGGGCTGCAGGTGGTCACGGTGATGCGCATCGTTGCCGAGGTCGTGCCGGACAACATGGCGTGGCAAGCCGCTGCAGCAGTCGGCTGGCTGGTCGCGTTCGCACCTTGGGTGCTGCGCATCGGCACGATCTATCTGTCGCCGCGTGGCGACGGCAAACCGGGCTGAACCAGTCGTACTAGAGGCCTCTGTCGATGATCGAGTTCTACGCGCAGATCAAATGGGTGCA
Organism: Thermomonas sp.; assembly: GCA_039918175.1. GTDB lineage: Bacteria > Pseudomonadota > Gammaproteobacteria > Xanthomonadales > Xanthomonadaceae > Thermomonas. The sequence continues at coordinate 6,307 of JBDSIA010000292.1, read as the reverse complement.
CATCATCACCGTGCTGTGCAGCGGTTCGTTGTTCCTGCTGCGCGGGCTGTTGGTGCAGGCGGGCAAACCCGGTATCGCGATGGCCGCGCCTGTGCGCTACCTGAGCTACAGCATCGACACCACCCTGCTCACCGCCGCGCTGATGTTGCTGAGCATCCTGCCCGGCGCGATGTTCGCCAATGGCTGGCTGACGACCAAAATTATCCTGCTTGTGATCTATGTCGTACTGGGCACGTTCGCGCTCAAGCGCGGGCGCACCCAGCGCACGCGCACGATCTGTTATCTGGCCGCGTTGGTTACCTTCGTGGCGATGCTCGGCATCGCGCGCATGCATTCCCCTCTCGGTTGGTTCCTGTTGCTGCGATGAATAGTCGCGACTCAAATTCCATCCAGGTAAAAGGCCGCGCTTGGGTCAACGGTGCGCTTGCACAATTGCAACGCGAAGCTGCGCGCTCGGCCGACACCCACTTGCTGCACGTTGAACTGCCCGCATATCCCGGCATCGCCTTTTACTTCAAGGACGAGTCGGCGCATCCGTCGGGCAGTCTCAAGCATCGGCTTGCGCGCTCGCTGTTCCTGTACGCGTTGTGCAATGGTCGCCTGCGCGAAGGACAAGCCGTGGTGGATGCTTCGTCTGGCAGCACCGCGATTTCCGAAGCCTGGTTCGCGCGCATGCTGGGCATCACCTTCACTGCCGTGATGCCTGCCTGCACCGCACCGCGCAAGATCCGCGACGTGCAGGCGCTCGGCGGCCGCTGCGAACTGGTCGAGGATGCCGGCGCCGTGCATGCACGTGCCGCTGAGCATGCGCATTTGGGCGCCTGCCATCTGGACCAGTTCGGCCTGGCCGAACGCGCGACTGATTGGCGCGGCAATAACAACATTGCCGAGTCGATCATCGGCCAGCTCGCTTTGGAGCCGTGCAACGTGCCAACGTGGATCGTCTGCGGCGCCGGCACTGGCGGCACCTCAGCCACGATTGGCCGTTACCTGCGCTATCTCGGTCTGCACACACAACTTTGCGTGGCCGAACCCACCGGCGGCGCATTCGCGCACGGTTGGCAAACCCGCGACCGCAGCGTGCTTGCCAGCCAACCGACCCTTATCGAGGGTATCGGCCGACCCTGCGTGGAGTCGGGCTTCATCTTCGAAGTGGTTGATGCCGTGGAACAGATCGACGATGCGGATTCGATAGCTGCGGCGTGGCTACTGGAAGACCTGCTGGGGTATCGCTATTGCGGCTCGTCCGGCACCAACTTTGCCGCCTGCCTGCGCCTAGCCGAAGCCATGCGCGCGCGTGGCGAAACCGGCAGTATTGTCACGTTGCTGTGCGACCGCGGCGAGCGCTACCGCGAAACCTTGTACGACCCCGCTTGGCTGGCGGAGCGCGGCGTGAATCCCACCGCTGCTCTCAAGGACGTGCGAGCGAGGATCGGCTGCATCTGAAGCAGCGCCCGGCCCTTTCGGGCCAGGCAGGACTGCCTAGCCGCCACAACCGCCGCAGCAATGGGAAGGCATCTTCATCACCAACAAGCCGGCTGCATCCTGACCGGTGCTGCCGATCGCAGTAGTCAGCTCGTCCGCACTCATCGACCCATTGACGCGCAGTGCACCGGTGGCGGGGTCGATATCGACCTGGGCGGCCGGATCGATATTGTTGATGGCACCAGTGATTACCGCCATGTCTACCGCGCCAGGCAATCCATTAACGTGGAATTCCATTGCATGATCCTTTCAAGTTGATGCCGGCTCGGCATCGCCCAACCATGATCGGCATCGCAGTCCCGTGTCGCATTGATCCCTGTCAAGCATCCGTCACTTCCTCACGGCGCCACTTCACTTCGCGCTGGCCCACTCCACCTGCAGCCAGACCTTGGTGGTGTCGCGCGAAAAATGGTCGGCGCGGTAGTCGGCAACTTTCAGCAAGGCCTGCACGCGGTTGGCCAGCGGGAAGCCCAGCGAAGCATCCCACTCGCTGCCGTAATGGCCCATGCCCGACAGTGCGGTATCGGCGCGGTAGTCGTGCCACGCGACAGTCCACGCGAAACGACCATCGCGGACATGCCCGAATTTCCCGCTGGCGGACAAGTAACGGTCGTCCAAGCCACCAGCCGGTGTCGCCAGGAATTTGTCGTCCCAGCCGTTGAAGGCATGCAAGGTTGCGAGCGGCGTTTGCAAAGCATGACTGCCATTGCCACCGAGGTGTTCCCAACCGGCCTTGAAGCTGGTGCCATGCCAGCTGTAGGCCGGCTCCAGCAGCCAATACGCGTGTGAGTAATTCAGTGGGTTGTTGGCGTAGTCGCTCTGGTGTGCGGCTTCGGCGGTCCAGCCCCAACCGTTGCCGTCGCGCAGCCGCTCGCCTGCCCAGCGCAAGCCATAGGTCGATGTCGATGCGCTGGCGACACCCTGATCGCGGTGCAGGTAGGCATAGCCCACCACTTGTTGCGCGCCACGCTTCCATGCGGCATTCAACAAATGGGTGTCGAGATTGCGCTCGCGCGCCAGCGGGTCGCGCGCATCGTCGCCATTGATCCGATGCACGCGGTCCAGCCAGCTATAACGCAAGGTGACGCCAGCCGCAGGCTTGTATTCAAGCGAAAGCGCATCGAATGTCTGTTCGTTCTGGCGCCAACCCACATTGCCAATCCAACGCTGGGTGTCGATCAGGATGCGTTGGCGCCCGAGCTTCGCTGCGCCCTGAGCCCCATTCCAGGCGATCCACGCCTGGTTGAGTTCCGCGCCGCTGGGATCGATCACTGCGGGATACATCGTGCGGCCATTGGCACCGCTGTTGTAATGGTTGTCGGAACCGGCGATGCCTTCGCCTTCCAGCAATGCAGACCAAGCATCGGCAAACTTGAACCTCAGGCCGGCGCGCAGGCGAAGCGTCTCTGCGGTGGCATCGCGCACGAAGGCGTTGTCATCGACCTGCTCATGACGCAGGCGCATGTTCCAAGTGGGATCAACCGTGACGGATTGGGCCGTGGCGACAAGCGGCAGGCAGATCAAGCATAGCAATACAGGAACGCGCGAAATCGCAGCCATTTCGGTGTGCCTTTGTGAGGATGCGTACAGCATCCGCACATGCAGCTTTCCGCGCGTTGAGCCAGATCAAGCGATCGGCAGAATTTGTGCGTAGTGCTGACGATCGGTCGCGTCATCCCGGGACGGCATGTCACACAACGAACATCCTTCGCTCCACGAACTGTCGCCGTCCTTGAAATGCTCCTGCTTCCAGATGGGTGTGGCGTGCTTGACCGCTTCGATCGCGGCACGACAGGCGCGGAAGGCTTCATCGCGATGTGGCGTGCCCGCAGCGATCACCACTGCGATATCCCCCACCGCCAACCGCCCCATCGCATGGGCGATATAGAGCTTCAACGACGATCCCAAATCGCGTTGCACCTGCTCGGCGATTTCGGCGAAGCGCGCCAGCGCCAAGGGGCGATACAGGTCGTAACTGATGCCGGTAACGCGGCGACCATGGTTGAGGTCGCGGATGCGGCCAACGAACATCGTGATGCCGCCAAAGCCGGGGTCAGACACGAACTCGAGCGCGGCGGCCGGATCCAATGCTTCGGTCGCATGATCGGCGACATGCACAAAATGCGTGCTATCCATTCAGCCCCCGCTTACCGGCGGCAATACCGCCAGCTTGCCGTCGGCAGGTAATTGTTGCGGATCTCGCAGTATTTCGCTGGCGGTGGAGAACGCGCAACTTGGCAGCAGCGACTCCGCGGCCTGTGGCCAATGACCCTTTGCATGCGCCTGCAACGCACTACGCGCATCGGCGACTGCGGCGCCTTTGACTGCAAGCAGCATACGGTCCTCCGCTTCAAGCCCACGTAATGCGCCGAAAAATTCCAGTTCAATCTGCATCTTCATCCTCACCGGCACACAAAGTGATACCCCGACCGTCCGGACCGTACACCACCACATCATCGCCGGCCGAATATCCATCGCGTGCAGCATCGAGCACCGCCCATGCATTAGCTGACAGCAGCGGCCGGATGCGGAAGGATTCCTGACCCTGTAATACGCGCACCTGCAAGCGTCCCGACGCATCAAGGTCGACATGCGCCTTGAAGAAACACTTCAAGCCAGCCTTCTTCTGGACCGGTTCGGCCAGCGGCAGGCACACTGGTCGCTCGGGCGACTGGCCCAGCAGTACGCGCAACGCCGGCTCGACGAAGAAACGCATGCCGACCGCAGAGGACACCGGATTGCCGGGCAAGCCGAAATACAACTGCCCCCCCGGCAAGCGCGCGAACAACACCGGTTTGCCGGGGCGGATTGAGACCTTGTGGAAGACAATCGTGGCGCCCAGCGCACGCAACGCGTCCGGCACGAAGTCATACCGGCCCATCGACACGGCGCCCGTGCTCAACACGAGCTGCGCGCCAGCATCCAGGCCGCGCTGGAGTGCCTCCGTGAACGCAGCGGCATCGTCGCCCACGGTTTCCCGGTGCACCACGCGGGCACCTGCTTCTTCCAGGCGCGCGGCAAGGTAGGGCCCGTTGCTGTTGCGGATCTGGCCGGGGGCCAGTGGCTGCCGCGGGTCATCGACCAGTTCGCGACCGGTCGCGATCAAGGCCGCCGGAACCCGTGGATGCATCAGCAGCGTTTCGAACCCCAGAGCTGCCAGCAGCATGTGCGTCGACGAATCATGCGTAGTGCCCGCGCGCACGATGCAATCACCATGCGCAACATCCTGTCCACGCAAGCGCACATGCGCCCCCGGCATCACATCCACCAACAAGCGAATACGCGACGGCCGACCGTCGCCATCGCGCAAAAGCACGTCCACCTGCTCAATTGGCACCACGGCATCCAGACCGTTCGGGAGGCTTGCTCCGGTCATGATTTCGCAGGCATCGCCTGTCGATGCTGCTTCACCGTCGCAATTGCCATCACCAGCGGCCTGTGAGCCAACGGCCACAAACTCACAGCCTGCCGCAAGCACGGCGTCGCCACTGGCCAATGCAAAGCCATCCATCGCACTGTTGTCGAACGGTGGCAGGTTTGCATGCGCGAAGACATCCTGCGCAAACACGCGGCCAAGCGACTGCGCCAGCGGCACCTGTTCGGCCGGCAATGGGCTGCAGGCCGCGAGGACCTGCTGCAGTGCGTAGCTGTAGGAAATCATGTCGAGGGGTGGCAGGCTTCGATGGTGTTAGGGTGGCCCAAGACCGATGCGTTGGCCATGCCCAGTTTAGCGAGTGTCTTCGACGACGCAGGCATCAGTCCCAAATGCGGCGCGCATCCGATTCCGGACGTTCGTTCCCGAACTTGATCCAGATCAGCACATGCGCCGTGTCGATTCCCGACACTAACGGCATCCATTCGCGAATCGTTCGAGGAATTCAAGATGACTTACCTGACGCGGCGCCCCATATGGTGCCTGCTGATCTCGGCTGCGCTGGTACTGGGTGGTTGTGGCGGCCCGAATACCTCTGCCGAGACACCATCAACGGCCATTGCCGGCGACACGGGCGGCTCGGCCAAGGGTGACTTCGGACCGCCGCAGGGACCCGACGTTCGCGCCGTGCTCACCAGTCCGCCGAACGTGCCACCCGCGACCGGCCGGCATGCGCCTGCCAAAGTGATCGTCGAGCTGGACGTCATCGAAAAGGAAATGCCGATCTCCGAAGGCGTGACGTACACGTTCTGGACCTTCGGCGGTACCGTCCCGGGCAGCTTCATCCGCGTGCGCCAGGGCGACACGGTGGTGTTCCACTTGCGCAACATGCCGGACAGCAAGATGCCCCACAACATCGACCTGCACGGCGTGACCGGCCCAGGCGGCGGCGCGGCCTCGAGCTTCACCGCGCCCGGCCATGTCAGCCGCTTCACGTTCAAGGCGCTGAATGCCGGCCTGTTCGTCTACCACTGCGCGACCGCGCCGGTCGGCATGCACATCGCCAATGGCATGTATGGCCTGATCCTGGTCGAGCCGCCTGAAGGCCTGCCGCCGGTGGATCGCGAGTTCTACGTGATGCAGGGAGACTTCTATACGACTGGCAAATACCGCGAGAAGGGCCACCAACCGTTCGACATGGAAAAGGCGATCGACGAGCGCCCGACCTATGTGCTCTTCAACGGCATGGACGGCGCGTTGACAGGCGACAAGGCACTGACCGCCAAGACCAATGAAACCGTGCGCCTCTACGTGGGCAACGGCGGCCCGAACCTGGTGTCGAGCTTCCACGTCATCGGCGAGATCTTCGACAAGGTCTGGTACGAAGGCGGCACCAAGTTCCAGGAAAACGTGCAGACCACGCTAATTCCGTCCGGCGGCGCGATGATG
>JBDSIA010000291.1:0-4923 GCA_039918175.1 Thermomonas sp. | reverse complement strand
GCGCTGCCATCGCGTGAAACTTGCACTTCAGAGGTTTCCCAACGGCCATCCGTGAGCTGGGTCCGTGTGCTGCCATTGAGCGTGTACAGATGCGAGTAGCCACTTTCCTCCGATAAATACCAGAGCGTCTTGTCATCGGGCAGCCAGCCGAAGTCGTTGAAGCTCCAGTTGATCCAGGCATCGTCATGCAGGCGATTGCGCGGCTGCAGCGCAGCATTGGCGAGATCGATAGTGGCGATCCAGCGATCCTTGTTGTCGATCGCGCGGATCATCACGGCGGCGTTGCTGCCATCGCTGGTCCAGCGCAGGGTCGGTGCATTGCCATCGTCTTCGCTGTTTGAGACCTGCACGGCGCGGTTGCCTTTCAGCGGCTCCTTGCCGGCGGCCTTGCGCAACGCGGCAAGCGGGTCGTCCTTGATCCCGGGCAATCGGTCGAACTCGAGTTCGCGGACGTTGCCGGTAGCCGTTTCGGCCAGAAAGAGTTTTTGCGGCAACGGATCGCCGCGGCCGACACGGGTGCGGGCGGCCTCGAATTCCTCGTAGCCTGATTCGGTCACGTACTTCGGCAGCTTGCCTTCGGTGCCGGCATCCGCACCCTTTTCGGTAGTGGCGACCAGCAGCCAGCGGCCATCCGGGGACAGCGCGCTGTCGACGATATCCACGTCCTTGCCCAGATAAGTGGGGGCCGCTGCGCGGGTGCTGTCGGCGGCGCGCCAGGCTTCGTCCTGTTCGCGGGCGGCATCACGGCGCGCGCGGTCATTGCGCAGGGTGTCGATCAGACGCAATTGGCGATCGCGCAGGTCGTCGGCCTTGGGTATTTTGCCGGGTGCGTCTTCGGTCTTGAGCAGCGCCACCTGACCGACAGAATGGCCATCCCAGCGGTACCATGCATTGCCGACCCGCCAGACCAAGCCGCCATCGCGACCCAATTGCGGGCGCGATTCGCGATCAAGCGTGCGCGTGAGTTGGGTGAGCGCGCCGCTGCGCAAGTCGCGCACGAACACATCGCCGTTGCGCACGAAGGCGGTTCGCGTGCTCAACGTATCGAACACTGCATCTGAGCCGTCGATGTCGGCCAGTGCCGCGCCATCCAGGTGAGTGGCTGCAGTGCCGTCGATGCCGACCTGCCAAGTGTCGCGGATGCTGGCACCGTCGCGTTTTAGCAGGTACTGGGCGGCCTGGCCGTCCCAGCGCCACCATGCATCCTCGACCGGAGGACCGATCCAGTCCGGATCGGCCATCGCCTGCGACAGCGTGATCGGATTGGCCGCAGTGGCGGTCAGGCTGGTCAGCAACAGGGCGGCGAACAGCGGGGCAAGGCGCATGGGCGTTCCGTGGAATTCATCGATGGAATCAAGCGTGGAAGGTTAGCAGTCGATGCCACGCGCGCTTGTGCCAGATGTCCCAGCACTGGCATCGATACATGGTGCGGCGCACAATACTCGGAGCGCTGCTGCTCCCACGTGGCGCGGAGATCGTCCGGATGGATGCGTCGTTGCTGTCGCCGTTGTTCTTGTCGCGGGTGCAGTTCGGGTTCGTCATTTCGTTTCACATCCTGTTCCCGGCTTTCACCATTGGCCTGGCCAGCTGGCTGGCGTTCATCGAATGGCGCTGGCTGCGCACCAAAGAAGATTTGTGGCGCGACCTGTACTTCTTCTGGCTGAAGATCTTTGCGGTCTCGTTCGGCATGGGCGTGGTGTCCGGCATCGTCATGAGTTTCCAGTTCGGCACCAACTGGGCGGTGCTCAGCGAGAAAGCCGGCAATATCCTCGGCCCGTTGCTCAGTTACGAAGTGCTGACTGCGTTTTTCCTCGAAGCCAGCTTCCTCGGGGTCATGCTGTTCGGTTGGAAACGGGTGTCGGACAAGCTGCATTTTTTCGCGACCATGATGGTCGCGATCGGCACATTGATCTCGACGTTCTGGATCATTTCCGCCAACAGCTGGATGCAGACCCCGCAGGGCTACAGCATCGACGCGCAGGGCGTGTTCCAGCCGGAAAGCTGGCTGGCGATCATCTTCAATCCGTCGTTTCCGTACCGGCTGACGCACATGGTGCTGGCGGCGTTCATCACCACGTGCTTCGTGATCGGCGGGGTGAGTGCGTGGTACCTGCGGCGCGGCGTGCATGTCGAGGCCGGCAAGCGGATGCTCAAGCATGCAGTGGTGTTCGCGGCGATCGCGGTGCCGCTGCAGATTTTCGTCGGCGACCTGCACGGCTTGAACGTGCGCGAGCACCAGCCGATCAAGGTAGCGGCGATGGAAGCGCACTGGCATAGCGAAGCGCCTGGCAACGGCGTGCCGTTGGTGCTGTTCGCGGTGCCCAACGAGCGCGAGGAACGCAACGATTACGAACTCGCGATCCCACGTCTCGGCAGCCTGATCCTGACCCACACACTGGACGGCGACATCCAGCCGCTGATCTCGGTGCCACGCGACCAGCGCCCGCCGGTGAAACCGGTGTTCTATGCATTCCGGGTGATGGTCGGACTGGGCATGACGATGCTGTTGCTGGCGTTCTCCTCACTGTGGGCATGGAAGCGCGGCAAGTTGTTCGAGTCGAAGTGGCTGCTGGATAGCTGGCGCTGGTTGAGCCCGGCCGGTTTCGTCGCGTTGCTGACCGGCTGGTACGTGGTCGAGATTGGCCGCCAGCCCTATGTGGTCTATGGCCTGCTGCGCACCAGCGACGCGGTCAGCCCGAACATCGTGGCGGCGGCGGTGATGTCGTCGCTGGTGATCTACGCGGCGGCCTACGCGTTCGTGTTCGGCGCCGGCATCTGGTACTTGCAGAAGCTGATTCGCAAGGGACCGGTCAGGCAACCGCCGAAAGACACCGAGGGCGGGGACAAGACGCCGGCACGGCCGATGTCGCTGCCGGACGAAAAAATCGACGGGGGCGCGTGATGGAATACTGGCTACCCGTCATCTGGTTCGGCGTGATCGGCTTTGGCATCCTCATGTACGTGCTGCTGGATGGTTTCGTGCTCGGCCTTGGCATCCTTGCGCCGTTTTCCGAGGACGAAGCTCAACTGGACCACATGATGAATACCGCCGCGCCGATATGGGACGGCAACGAAACCTGGCTGGTGCTTGGTGGCGCCGGCCTGCTGGCGGCATTCCCCAAGGCCTACGCGTTGATCCTGTCATCGCTGTACCTGCCGGTGCTGCTGATGCTGGTCGCACTGGTGTTTCGCGGCGTGGCGTTCGAGTTTCGCTTCAAGGCGGGCCGCTCCAAATTCGTCTGGGGTGTTGCGTTCGCGCTTGGGTCACTGTGCGCGGCGTTCTGGCAGGGCGTGATCCTGGGCGCGATCGTCGAAGGCATGCCGATGCAGGCCGGCAAATACATCGGTGGCATGTTCGGTTTCTTCAGTCCCTTTTCGATGTTGACGGGCGCCGCAGTGGTGTTCGGCTATGCCCTGCTCGGTGCCAGCTGGCTGATCCTGAAGACCGAAGGCCCGCTGCAGAAAACCGCGCGCACGCTGGCCCGGCCGCTGGTGCTGGTGGTGGTGGTGTTCATGGGCCTGGTCAGTGCCTCGCTGCCGTTCCTGAACTCCAAGATCATGGCGCGCTGGTTCGAGGACGGGCATTTCTGGTGGCTGTCGCCCGTTCCCGTGCTGGTGCTGGTGAACGCGTTCGCGCTGTGGGGCGCGGTGATGCAACAAGGGCGCGATGTCAAACCCTTCCTGCTGACCATGTGCTTCTTCGTGCTCGGCTTCGCCGGCCTGGTGCTGGGGATCTGGCCGTATATCGTGCCGCCCACGCTGACGATCTGGCAGGCTGCGTCGCCGCCGTCCTCGCAGGGGTTTGTACTGGTCGGGTTGGTCGTGTTGCTGCCGGTGATCCTGGGCTATACCTATTGGTCGTACCGGGTGTTCGCCGGCAAGGTTTCGGCCGAATCCGGCTACCACTGAGTACTCGGCCTAGCGTGCGACGCGTGCTTTCGCACAGGCCGCGGTTTCGTCGCTGCGCCCTTTCCCGCACAATCGGCGCATCCCCCGGGAGTCACGCAACATAACGCGATGCACGCATTCGTCTACAAGAGTCTGAAAAAAGCCGATACCTACCTGTATCTCGCTGCCCGCGATGATTTTCCCCGCCTGCCCGAACCACTACGCAAGCAACTGGGTGCGTTGCAGTTCGTGCTCGACGTCGACTTGGTGCCCGGCCGCAAGTTGGCGCTGGAAGATCCCGATGTAGTGCGTGCCAACTTGGTCTCACGCGGGTTCCACGTGCAGTTCCCGCCGAGCATGCAAGATCCGATGACCGAGGATTGGGGCACCGATGCCTGAACGTCGCCCCGCGACCGCGATCGCGCTGATTGCAACGTCATGGCTACTGGTCGCGGGTTGCTGGTTCGGTGTCGGCAGTGCTGGGCCGCTGGCATGGTTGGCACAACCACCGATGGCACTCGGCATCGCCCTGCTGCGCGGCACCCAACGCGGGACGCGGCTGGGTCGCGATGCAGGGGTGCTTGCGCTGGCATGGGGTGGTGGATTCATGGTTGCGGGCGTGCTTGGCGCATTGCCATTGCGGGCCTTGGTGGCCGCACCGGCCTTGATGCCGGTGCTGGCGATGAGCAGCGCGGGCGCAATCCTGCTGCTCGCACTGTGGCGCTACTGGCCGCTGTGGCATGGGCTGGAACGGCAGGGCGGCAGCATCGGCACGCAAATAAGCGGACTTGCATCGCATGAACGCGGCGCATGGAGCGGCCTGCAAGTCGCGGCGCCAGTGTGGTTGCTGCTGGCCGGCGGCATCGCCTTGGGCTGGCCGGGCTTGCTGGCCGGTGATGCGCGCCTGATCGCGGTGATCGTGTATGCGGCGGCGCTGCCGCTTGCGCATGCGTTGCTGCAGACCGCGCCGTCGCGGGCGCTGGTGCACGGTCTCCCAGTATTGGACATGAGCACCGACGATGATGAGGAAGTCGG
>JBDSIA010000290.1:0-6610 GCA_039918175.1 Thermomonas sp. | reverse complement strand
TCGTTGATCCGGCCCATGCCACCCGCGGCTTTCTGCAATTCATTCCAGACTTCGGCGAGTGCCGCCACCGAGCCGCCGCAAAAAAGCGCATACAGCACGAACTGGATCAGGGTGCCGGCGCTCATGCGCCCGGCGAGCACATCGTGCGCGCCCGACCAAAGCACGAGCGTGATCGCGCCAAAGAACAGGGTGATCGTGAAACCGGTCATCAACGCCTGTGCGCCGATCCGCTTGCGTGCGATGCCGACCGCGGTGGCCACAGCACTGGCGAAGCGGTCGCGCTCATAAGCCTCGCGGGCGTGCGCCTGCACCGTGCGTACCGCGCCGAGGGTTTCCGTGGCCAGCGCATTGGCATCGGCGACCCGGTCCTGACTGCTGCGCGAGACCTTGCGGATAAGGCGTGCGCCGAAGATCACTGGCACCACCGCCACGGGAATGCCGACCAGTGCCCACGCCGCCAGTGTCGGGCTGGTGACGAACAGCATGACCAGCGCACCGATGGCCGTGATGCTGCTGCGCAAGGCGATCGACATCACGCTGCCGATGATGTTGCGAACCAGTTCGACGTCGGAGGTCAGGCGCGAGACCAGCTCGCCACTGCGGGTACGGTCGTAGAAGCCGGCATCCAGACTGATCAGGTGGGCATACAGTTGCGTGCGCAAGTCTGCGACCACGCGCTCGCCGAGCAGGGACACGAAGAAGAAGCGCGCCGCCGTGCCTGCCGCAAGCAGCAGCGCCACCACGAACAGGAGCAAAAAAGCCTGGTCGATGCTACCCGCGCTGCCGCTGCTGAAGCCGTCGTCGATCATGGTGCGGAAGGCGAGCGGCAGGCTGAGCGATGCGCTGGAGGACACCGCCAGTGCCAGCAGCCAGGCGATGAACAAGCCCCGGTGCCTGCGCACGAACGGCCACAACGCACGCAAGGAACCGATGGGCGCCTTGGCCAGCGCCGGCGTTGGGGAATTCATCCGTGCATGTTAACGGCGCGCTGGCTGCAGCGGCAGTCAGGGCTCGATTTCGAGCGCCTGCAGCGCAGGCGGCAGCACCGCAGTCGGATAGCGCCGCCTGAATTCGGCAAGGCTGGCTTTGGCCTCCAGTCGGCTGCCTTGTTCGAGCAATTGGCCGATGCGCCGGAGCCAAGCGTCGCGAACGGCAGGCGAGGCCGCGGTGGCGGGCGGAATGTCCACCTCGGGGTCGTCGGCAAAGCCGGAATCCGCCGCCATCTCGGCCTCGTTTCGCAGCGTGGGGGACACTGGCGCCGCTGAAACGGGCTGCGCTGTCTTGGTGGCGGGTGGTCGGGCATTCCCGGTCACGCTTGTCTTGTCGCCGGCTGCGGGTGCGGCATCACGCACCAAGGCATCGCTACTGACGATGTCGGCGGCTGCACCGGCCGCACTTTTGCGTGCACCCATGGCGCGTTCGTTGGCCCGCGTCTGCAAAATATTGGCTGATGAAGCTGCACCCGATGACGCTTCTGATGACATCGAAGGCGATGGAGAGGGTGGCGTCGGCGCTGGTGCTGGAGGCGCTGCCATGACTGGGGCCACGGATGGTGCGGACTGCGACACCGGCGCCTGCCCTGCGTCAGCATCGGCAGATGGCAAGGCTTCTGGCGGGTTGGCCGCCGCGAATGTGCCTTGTTGGCGGGCAGGTGTGACCGGCTGTGCCGGAGCCGGTTTCGATTCCACCATCGGCACTGGCATATCGGCGGGAGCGGACTCGATCATGCTCACCGCCAGCTGGTCGGCCTCATCGGACTGAGCGGCTGTCGGAGTGGAGTCAAATGCTGGCAGCGGACGCAGCTGCAAAGCCATGCCCACTGCCAACACCATCGATGCCGCCAGCGCAGCGGGGGCGATCCAGCTGACGCGTGGCCTGACTGGAGATTTTCCCCGACTGGCCGGCTGCACCGCTGCCTGCGCGGCGGCGAGGATGCTGGCATCCAGATCGGGCCCGGGCGTCGTGCGTCCATGCAGGCGCGGCAACGCCTTGACCAGTGCCCGTTCCTCGGCATCCAGCATCTGGTGTGACTCGGGCGAGTGCGGCGGGCGCAGGTTCATGCCGGCAGCCTCGCACGCAGTTTGTCCATCGCATAGCGCAGGCGCGACTTCACGGTCTCGCGGCCAACGCCGGTGACCTCGCCGATTTCCTCCAGGCTCAATTCCTGTTCCAGCCGCAACAGCAGCACCTCGCGTTGATCTTCGGGCAGGTCGTCCAGCGCCAGTTGCAACTGGCGCCGGCGCTCAAAATCGGACACTACCCGTTCCGGTGTGTCGGGATCGGCAAGGCGTGCCGCGCGTTCGTCGGCGTCGGCAGGGGCCGGCGGGCGATGCTTGGCGGCGCGCCAATGGTCGTGAAGGCGATGATGGGCGATGGTGTACAGCCATGTGGCGAAGCCGGGATCCGGTTTCCACCCTTCACGTGCGCTGATGACGCGCTGCCAGACGTCCTGGAAGATGTCGTCGGCCAGCCCGTTGTCGCGCAACTGGCGCAACAGATAGCGATACAGTTTCCCGCGATGACGTGCATAAAGCTGGTCGAACGCCCCCACTTCACCCGCCGCATAGGCGAGCATCAGGGTTTCATCGCTGGTATCCAGGCCATCCATTCCCCCCAGCCTACGGACTGGCGCGGGCGCAGGAAAGGGCGAGAACAGGGATTGGGCGAGGATGCAGGAAGGCGCCATGATCCTGCCAACGTCTGAGGCCGCCCAACAGGGTTGCCGCTCTTGATGCCGTCTGACGTAGTAAAACAGTATGCTCGCCACATGAACGGGGTTCCGCTAGTGCAATTGCCCAATGGCGCGGACGACACTCGCATCCCGCCGGGCGAGTACGACCATGCGCAGCTGGACAGGAAAGCCCTGATCGGGTTATTGCAAGTGGCCGGGCAGCGGATCGAATCCCTGCGCCGTTCCGAGCGCCTGCAGCAGTCACTGTACGAGATCGCCGATCTGGCCGGAGGCAGCCAGGACATGCAGGACATGCTTCGGCGGATCCACGCGATCGTCGGCGAGCTGATGTACGCGGAAAACTGCTACATCGTGCTGTACGACGAGGCTCGCCAGAAGATGCGCTTTCTGTATTTCGTCGACCAACTCGATTCGTTCGTCAACGATCCTGGCGTCGAGCTTGATTTCGACCAGGCCGATGCCAACCTGACCGTGTCCCTGCTGAGTGAGGGCGAGGCCATGCGCGGCCCTTCATTGGAACTCAGGGAGCAGCGCGGAATTCCCGCCGACGCCATCAATGGCCCGGACAGTGCGGACTGGCTGGGCGTACCGATGCTGCGCGACGACCACGTGGTCGGCGGTATCGTCGTCCAAAGCTATGATCGGCCATCGGTATACACCGACGAAGACAGGACGCTGCTCGCTTACGTGGCCCAGCACATCCTGACCGCGCTGGACCGCCACCATGCGCGCGAGCAACTCGAGCAACGCGTCGAGGCGCGCACCGGCGAACTCAGGCAAGCCAACCTTGACCTGCAGGCCGAGGTCGTGGAGCGCCAGCGCTCGCAGGAACTGCAGCGCACCTTGTTCCGCATCGCCGAACTGTCGATGACCAGCGACAGCCTGGAGCGCTTTTATGCCGAGATCCACAAGGTCGTCGGCGGCCTGCTATATGCCCGCAATTTCTACATCGCGATGTTGTCGGCGGATGCGACGATGCTGGAATTCGCCTATTCCGTGGACGAGCGCGACAGCGTGCGCAAGCCGCGCCGGATTGCCTATGGCATGACCGAATACGTCCTGCGCACAGGCAAGCCATTGCTTGCCGACCGCTCGGGGATCTCACAGCTGGAAAGTGCCGGCAAGGTGATCAGCCACGGCACCATGGCGCATTGCTGGCTGGGCGTGCCGTTGCAACACGAGGACAAGGTGGTCGGCGTGATCGCGGTACAGAGCTACTCACCGGATTTCACGTTCAGCATCCGCGATCAGGAACTGCTCACCTTCATCGCGTTCCACATCGGCAGCGGCCTGGCCCGCAAGCAGGCCCAGGACAAGCTGGTGCTGGCGCATGCCGGGTTGGAACAACGGGTCAGCGAGCGCACCCGTGAACTGGCCGAAGCCAACGCGGAGCTGGTCGAGCAGATCAGCGAGCGCATGCGCGCCGAGCGCAAGCTGACCCACCAGGCCATGCATGATGTTCTGACCGGACTGCCCAATCGCGCGCAACTGCTGGAAAAACTCGATATTGCAATCGCCGCGGCACGCAAACAGGCCGATGCCTGTTTCGCCGTGCTGTTCCTCGACCTGGATCGCTTCAAGCTGGTCAACGACAGCGTGGGGCATGCGGTCGGCGATGAACTGCTGGTGGAGTCGGGCCGCCGCATCGCCAACAGCATGCGCGGCAATGACATGGTGTCGCGCTTGGGTGGCGACGAATTCGCCATCCTCGCCGAAGGCCTGGATGGACCCGAGATGGCGGAAGAACTCGGGCGGCGGGTGCTGGAGGCGCTGGGCGCGCCGGTCTGGATCGCCGGGCGCGAATTGTTCCCCACCGCCAGTATCGGGATAGCCATGTGGCAGCCGCGCTACGGCACCGGCGAGGAGATGCTGCGCGACGCAGACGCGGCGATGTATCGCGCGAAGGGCGAAGGTCGCGATCGGTGCATGTTGTTCGACGCGGCGATGCGCGAGGAAGTGATGCGCGCACTGGATATGCAGTCCGACTTGCGGCGTGCGATCAACAATGATGACTTCGAACCCTATTACCAGCCGATCGTGAAGTTGGACACTGCCGAACCGGTCGGCAGCGAGGCATTGCTGCGCTGGCGGCACGAGAAGCGTGGCTTGTTGGCGCCCGGCGAATTCCTGGACGTCGGCGAGGACAGCGGCCTGATCGAGCAGGTCGACTGGCTGATGTACGCGCGGGTGATTGCCGACATGGCTCGTCACGAAATGCCTGGATACGTGGCGATCAATGTGTCGCCCCGCCACTTCCGTTCGCCGGATTTCGCCGAGCGCCTGTTTGGCCTGCTGAGCATGGCAGGCGTAGAGCCATCACGGCTGCGTATCGAGATCACCGAGGTCGCGCTGCTGGACGAGGCCCCGCGCACCAGCGAGACCCTCAACCTGCTTCGCCAGCATGGCGTGCTGGCGCAACTTGACGATTTCGGCACCGGGTTCTCGGCATTGTCTTACCTACACCGGTTTCCGATCGCGGCGCTCAAGATCGATCGCAGTTTCGTCGCCGACTTGTTGGACGATGCGAGTAACGACAACGTGGCGGTGATCCGCGCAATTGTCGCGTTGGCAGATAGCCTGGGCATCGAGATTATCGCCGAGGGCGTGGAAACCATCGTCCAGCGCGAGCGCCTTCACACGCTGGGTTGCACCTATGCCCAAGGCTTCCTGTTCGGCAGGCCCGAACCGCTGGATGCCTGACGGGCAGGCAGTCACTGCTTGGCTTGTACCTGCACGCGCAGTAGTCCGTCGTGCAGGCGCGCATCCAGCCTGTCGCCAACGGCTGCATCCCCGATACCGCGCACGATCCGGCCATCGTCGTGCTGGAGGATGCTGTAGCCGCGGGCGACAGTGGCCAACGGGCTGATCGCATGCAGCGAACGGGCCAGGCCGCGCAGACGCAGCGCGTCATGCTGCAATCGGCGTGCCAACAATATCTGCGGACGGCCATGTAGCGATGCCAGGCGTTCGCGTAGCCGTTCGATTCGACGGCGCGGATGGCTGGCACGCAACACACTGTCGGCGTGCCGTAGCGATGCGTGGTCGCGTTCCAACCGCCGTTGCATCGCATTAGCCAGGCGCGCATGCGCTTGTTGCGCGCGCTGGGCGAGGGCAGACAGGCGCGCCTGCGGACGCAGTGCCTGCAGCCGCAGGAACCCGCGATCCGCCCGTTGGCTGCGTTCCCGCAATCCATGCTGATGCAGGTTGCTCAAGCGCCGCTGCAAGGCATCCAGTCGGGCGGACAATGCCGCGCGATCAGGCACCAGCAATTCCGCCGCAGCCGATGGCGTGGGTGCGCGCAAGTCAGCAGCAAAATCGCTCAGCGAAAAATCCGTCTCGTGGCCGATGGCGCTGATGATTGGTACGGGACTGCTGGCAATCGTGCGGGCCAGTGCCTCGTCGTTGAATGCCCACAGGTCTTCCAGCGAACCGCCGCCGCGCGCGAGCAGGATCGTGTCGTAGCGTCCGCAGTCGATCGCACGTTGCAGCATCTTGCGGATCTGCACCGCCGCCGTTTCGCCCTGTACGGGCACCGGCAGCAGGTCGACTTCGACCAGCGGGAAGCGTCGACGCAGCACGCTGACGATGTCGCGTAGCACCGCGCCGCTGGGCGAGGTCAGCACCGCCAGCCGGCGCGGCCAGGCGGGCAGGGGACGCTTGCGGGCCGCATCGAACAAGCCCTCGGCCTGCAGGCGCGCCTTTAGTTCATCCAGCGCGCGGCGAAGGGCGCCTTCGCCGGCTTCCTCCATCGAATCCAGCACCAGTTGGTAGTCGCCGCGGGCTTCGTACAGGGTCAGACGGCCGCGCGCCAGCACGCGCAAGCCCTCGCGCGGAGCGAATTTCAGCCATTGGCTTTTCGGCTTGAACAGCGCGCAGCGCACCTGCGCGCGCGCGTCCTTGAGGGTGAAATACAGGTGT
>JBDSIA010000289.1:0-1883 GCA_039918175.1 Thermomonas sp. | reverse complement strand
TGACCCGGATCGTGCGGCGCTCCGCGCAAATCCTGAACATCAGCTGCGCGGCAGAAGGCGCCGGCGAGATCGCCAAGCGTGCGCGTGGCACCCCGCGGATTGCCAACCGCCTGCTGCGGCGTGTTCGCGATTACGCCCAGGTCAAGGGCGACGGTGCGATCAATACCGCCACGGCGCGCGCGGCGATGGACATGCTCAAAGTGGATCCGGAAGGCTTCGACGAACTCGACCGGCGCATGCTGGCGATCATTATCGACGCGTTCGATGGCGGCCCGGTCGGCGTTGAATCACTGGCGGCGGCGCTGAGCGAGGAACGCGGTACGATCGAGGATGTCATCGAGCCGTACCTGATCCAACAGGGCTACCTGGTGCGCAGCGCGCGCGGGCGCATGGCCACGGCGCGAGCCTACCGCCACCTGGGCTTCAAGCCGAAGGCCAATACCAGCGGGTTGTTCCAGGCCGAACGCGAGATCGAGTCGGAGATCGAGCCCGAAAAGCAAAAGGGGTCAGAGTGAATTTTCTGCCCACCAACTCCATCCGAGCGGGAATCTTTGTCAGAAAACTTCACTCTGACCCCTTTTCCGGGAGCAGTCCGTTCACTACCTGCGAAATCAGCTCTGGCCTCGTTTCGCATGACTGAGCAATTCTCCTGGCCCGTCCGGGTCTACTGGGAAGACACCGACGCGGGCGGCGTGGTTTATCACGCGCGTTACCTTGCCTTCCTGGAGCGCGCGCGCAGCGAGTGGATGCGCGCGCGCGGGTTCGATCAGGAAACGATGCGCAGCCGGGACGACCTGGTGTTCGTGGTGCGGGCGATGCAGATCGACTTCCGCGCCCCGGCCCGGCTAGACGATCAGCTAAAGGTCAGCGCGCGCCTGCTTGAATGCCGCCGGGCCAGCTTCACCATGGCACAGCAGATTCAACGCGGCGATGGATTGCTGATCGAGGCCAAGGTGCGCATCGCTGCGCTGCAGGCATCGAGCTTTCGCCCGCGTCCGATCCCGGAACCATTGAATTCCGAACTGAACTCATTTGTGGAGAACGTTTCATGATGTCCGTGTCGACCATGTTGCAATCGTTGCCACAGGCATTGCCTGAAAATGCTGCCGCCAATGCGGTGGAACTGGCTGATAGCACTTCCCAAGCCGCCACTGTGCCTGCCAATGGTGGCCTGGACCTGGTCCAGCTGATCCTGCATGCCAGCCTGCCGGTGCAATTGGTGATGGTCCTGTTGCTGTTCGCGTCGCTGGCCTCGTGGCTGATCATTTTCCGCAAGAAGCGCGTGCTGGATCGCGCCGAGCGCGAGGCCGACCGCTTCGAGGAGCAATTCTGGTCGGGCGCCGACTTGTCCAAGCTGTATGCCGAAGCGAGCGGACGCAATCAGCAAGTGGAAGGCCTGCAGGCGATCTTCGAAGGCGGCATGCGCGAGTTCAACCGCATTCGCCAGCGGCGTGGTGTGGACGCGCGAATGCAGCTGGAAGGCGCGCAGCGGGCGATGCGGGCGACGACCGCGCGCGAACTCGACGGGCTGGAGCACAACCTGGAGTTCCTGGCCAGCGTCGGTTCGATCAGTCCTTACGTCGGCCTGTTCGGGACTGTCTGGGGCATCATGATTTCGTTCCAGGGCTTGGCCAACATGAAGGAAGCGACCATCGCCACGGTCGCGCCCGGCATTTCCGAAGCGCTGATTGCCACCGCGATGGGCCTGTTCGCGGCTATCCCGGCGGTGTGGGCCTACAACCGCTTCGCCACCCGCGCCGAGCGCATGGCGGTGCGCTACGAAACCTTCAGCGAGGAGTTCTCCTCGATCCTGCAGCGCCAAGCGCACGCGGACGATTGAGGCCGCCATGGCACTGAGCAGCCGCCGCCACCGCAGGAAGAAA
>JBDSIA010000288.1:0-5339 GCA_039918175.1 Thermomonas sp. | reverse complement strand
CACGCATGATCTTCGTGCGCGATGCGCTGCTGACCGGCGAGATCAACACCCGCAGCGCATTTTTGCCACGCAACCTCAAAACGCTGGCATCGGCCAAGGACGAGGAAGCCAAGTTGCGCCGGGTCGGGCTGGTGGTGGACGAGGACTGGCAGGCGCGCTGGTACCTGGATCGACTGCCGCCGCACGTACACAACGTGCAGGCGCTGGATGCCTGGGTTGCGAAGTTGCCGAAAGATCAGAAGGCCGCGCTGGAGTGGTCTCGCGACGAACTACTGGTGGCCGACCAAGCCGACGCCACGCGCTTCCCTGCATACATCGCGCTGGGTGATGCGCGGCTGGCGGTGCAATACCGGTTTGAGCCCGGCGCAATCGACGATGGCATGACCGTGCTGGTGCCGCTGCATCTGCTCAATGCGCTGAATGGCGCGCGCTTGTCGTGGCTGGCGCCGGGCTTCGTGCAGGACAAGGCCGCGGCGCTGATCAAGTCATTGCCGAAAGCGCTGCGTCGCAATTTCGTGCCCGCGCCGGACTTTGCGCGTGCGTTCGCCGAGGCCCATTTGCAACCCGACGCAGACAGCATTGAAGGCAGCCTTGCGCGTTTCCTGAAGAAACTCTCCGGCGTTGATCTTTCTGCAGTGGATTTCGATGCGACTGCCATCGAGGCGCATCTGCGCACCAACCTGCGCTTGCTGGATGCCGACAAGAAAAATGTGCTGGCCGAATCGCGCGACCTCGACGAGCTGCGCGCGCGTTTCGGAGCACGCGCTGCCGAAGCATTCGCCAAGCATGCGGCGCAAGGCATGGCACAGGTCGGATTGACCACATTTCCCACGCAGCCAATCCCGATGTTGGTGCCGGGTGCTGGTGGTGTGCCGGCGTATCCGGCGCTGCAGGATGACGGCGATAACGCATCGTTGGTCGTGCATGCCCAAGGCGACGTGGCGGAGCGATTGCATCCGCAGGGGGTGCGCCGGCTGCTGGCATTCGCCCTGGCCGACAAGCTCAAGCAGGCGCGCAAGCAACTGCCGGTGCAGGCGAAGACCTCGCTGCTGTACGCGGCGATCGCCGCTTTTGACAGCCGAACGGCTGTCCCATCGGCGAATCCGCGCCGTGATGGCCTGAAAGACAGCGACCGCCTGCGCAGCGACCTTGTGGATGGTGCGTTTGCCGCATTGACGGAAGACGATTTTCTGGAAGTACGCGACATCGATGCATTCAACCAACGTGTCGACACGATTGCCAAGACGCTGTTCGCCGAAGCGATGCAGCGCCTGCAACAGGCCGAGGCCATTCTCACGGCAGTGGCCGAGGTGCGCGCCGCACTTGAATCGAAATTGATGGGTTGGGCGCGCGCAAATCTCGATGACATGCGCGTGCACCTGGATTCGCTGGTGTCGCCCGGCTTCCTGCGCGACGTGCCCGCCGCTGCGCTGGCCGATTACCCGCGTTACCTGAAGGCGCTGTCCCTGCGCGCCGAACGCGCGCAACGCGACCCAACCCGCGACCAGGCGCGGTTGCTGGAATTGCAGCCGTTTGTAACCGCCTTGGCCAGCACCGATCCCGCTGATCCCGAGGCGCAGGCATTGCGCTGGGAGTTGGAAGAACTGCGCGTGCAACTGTTCGCGCAGGAACTTGGCAGCAAGGCCGGGGTGTCGCCGAAACGCGTTGCGTCGCGCGTCTCGCGATTGCGTTCAGCTTGATGCTGGCCGCGTCATGATGCCCTCGCTACTGTAGCCAGATGCACGCCACTGTCCCCGCCAATGCCAAAGCGACCACCTACGAGACCGCACTTGCGCGGTTGCCCGACGGGGCATTGGCCGATGGCTTGATCGATGCATGGCGTGGCGCCATTAATGAGTGTACGCAACTGCGTGATTCACCCGAAGTGCTCACAGACACGCTGGCGATCCTGGCCACGCTCAACGCCGATCCCGACGTGATGGCGGCCGCCTTGCTGGATGTCGTCGATGGCATCGACGGACTAGCGAAAAAAGTCGACATCGCGTTGCCCGAACGCCTGCGCGTATTGCTGGAAGGCCAGCGCGCAGCCACTCGGGTCTGGCAATTGCACCGTCGCCATGGTGGCGGCCGCAATCCCGAAGGCATGCGCCGCTTGTTGCTGGCGCTGGTGCGCGACTTGCGGGTCGTCCCGATCGTGCTGGCTCGACAGCTCTCGCGGATGCGGGCGGCGTGGCGCCTGCCCGTGGAGGAACGCCGCGCACTGGCCCAACTCACCCGTGACATCCATGCGCCGCTGGCAAACCGGCTGGGCATCTGGCAACTGAAGTGGGAGTTGGAGGACCTCGCGTTCCGCGAACTCGAAACCGATACCTATGTGCGCATCTCGCGCCAACTGGACGACAACCGCAGCGGACGCGAGCGGTACATCCAGCAGGCGTTGGTGAAGCTGTGCCAGGCGCTTGCTGAAAACGACATCGACGGCGAGGTCGCCGGGCGGTCGAAGCACATCTACAGCATCTGGCGGAAGATGCGAAAAAAAGAGGTGCCGATCGGCGAACTCCACGACTTGCGCGCGCTGCGGGTGCAGGTTGGCAACGTGGCCGACTGCTATGCGGTACTCGGCTTGGTGCATGCGTTATGGGTGCCGATCCCGAGTGAGTTCGACGACTACATCGCAAGGCCCAAGCGCAACGACTATCGCTCGCTGCACACCGCGGTGGTCGGGCCTGGCGGCAAGACCCTGGAAGTGCAGATCCGCACCCGCGAAATGCACGCGCAGGCCGAACTCGGCGTGGCTGCGCACTGGCGCTACAAGGAAGGCGGCACCGGAGGCGCGTCCGGCGGCGCCGCGATGGACAAGCGGATTGCGTGGATGCGCAAGCTGCTGGAGCAGGCGGCCGACGCCGCGCGTGATGGCGAGGTCTCGCCACTTGACGGGATCGACAGCGAACTGGTCGAAGACCGCGTCTATGCGTTGACCCCGAAGGGGGAAGTGGTTGACTTGCAGCAGGGTTCCACGGTGCTCGATTTCGCCTACCAAGTGCATACCGAAGTGGGCCATCGCTGCCGCGGGGCCAAGGTCGATGGCCGCATCGTGCCACTTACCCATCAATTGCACAGCGGCGACCGGGTGGAAATCCTGACCGCGAAAACCTCGGAGCCGCGTCGCGACTGGTTGCAGGCCGGCAGTGGGTTCCTAGCCAGCAGTCGTTCGCGCGAAAAAGTGCGCAACTGGTTCAACAAACTGGACCGTGCGCGCAATCTGCAAGCCGGACGCGAACTGCTGGATCGCGACCTGCGCCGGATGGGCCTGCTGCAGGCCGATTTGCAAACGGTACTTGGCAAGTTTCATGTCGGTCATGTCGAGGACTTGCTGGTGCTGGTGGCGTTGGGGGATGTCGGGCCGAACCAGATTGGTCGCGCATTGCTGGATCTCGAGCGTGTCGCGGACGAATCCGAGCGCGCCGCCGCGCCGCCGATGCAGGCAAAACCCGTCGCGCAAGTGCCGGCAGCCGGAACGGTCACCGTGCAAGGCGTCGACAACCTGCTGGCGCAGGTAGCGCGTTGCTGCCAGCCGCTGCCGGGCGAACCGATTGCAGGCTACCTGACCCGCGGGCGCGGGGTCAGCGTGCATCGACCGGGTTGCGCCTCGTTCCTGCGCATGGCCGGACTGCAACCAGCGCGGGTGCTGCCGGTGGAGTGGGGCGCACGCAGGGGTGGCCACGAGGTCGCGGTGCGTATCGATGCAATCGACCGCAAATGGCTGCTCAAGGACATCACCACACTGGTCGCGCAACTCAATGTGCATGTGCTGAGCCTGCACAGCGCGGCGATGCGTGGCGGCCACGGGCAGGTGCGGATCGCGCTGCAGCTGCGGGTGGCGGATTACGGGCAGCTTGGTTTGTTGCTTGGCCGGGTCGAAGCATTGGCCGGTATCGAATCGGCACAACGCGGATGAATGCGCCTCGGACTAGACGATCTTCTTACGGGCACGGATCCCTGCATGCTTGGCGCGTGCGCTGGATGGCACTGCCCACGCTGTTGCGACAGACAGTGAATTGGGTGTGCGCATTGCTGTTGTTGGCACTGCTGTGTGCGGTCGCGTTTCGCGGCGGCATCTCCACTTGGTTGTGGCCGGATTCGCGCAGCGAGGAACTGCGGGTGCAGGCACACGCGGCGCTGCAAGCCGGCCGACTCACTGCCGCCGAGGGCAACGGCGCGCGCGAGTTGTTCGAAGCGGCGCTGGCATTGCAACCCGATCAGGTGCAGGCACGCGAAGGCCTGGCGCAGGTGGCACTGGCCGCATTGACGCGGGCCAGCCACGAGATCGAGCAGCAGCGGTTTCCCGCCGCGCGCGCCGACCTGGAACTTGCCCAGGCGTTGGATGCGCCGCGGACAGAAGTCCAGGCAATCCTTGCGTCTTTGCAGGAACACGAAGCCGACAATGGCGGGATAGATGAACTGTTGGCGCGCGCGGCGGCAGCACGCGCCGCGGGCAGGCTGGACCAGGACGATGCATCGGCATTGCCCCTCTACCAGCGCGTGCTCGCCTCGCAGCCTCGCAACCAGCGCGCGGTCGAAGGCCGCGAAGATGCACTGACTGACTTGTTGCAACCGGCGCAGGCCGCACTTGACCGTGGCGATGCGCCGACCGTGGCCGGGTTACTGCGGCGCGCGCGACGTTTTGATCCTGGGCATGTCGAATTGCCGGCATTGCAGGCAGGCTTGGCCCGACTCGTCGAAGGTAGTGGACAACGCGTGCAGGTTTTGCTCGGCAAGCGTAGCTTCGAGGCCGCTGCGGCGCTGTGCATCCAATTGCGCGGATTGCAGGACAACGGTGCGATGCCCGCGGCATGTGCCACCGAAGTGGTGACCGGGCTTGCGGCGCGTGCCATCCGACTGGCGGCGGATTTTGATTTTGCCGGTAGTGAGCAAATGCTGGCCACCGCAAACCAGCTCGTCACCGGCGATCCGCGTATCCGTGATGCGCAACGGCACCTGGCACAGGCGCGACGGGGTGCATCCAGACTGCCGGAGGTGCATCGTCGTAACCGCCACGACGCGGAAAAAGTGCGGGCTTTGCTGGCAGATGCGGCCAAGGCCCAGGCACGCGGAGATTGGCTTACGCCGCCCGGTGATAGCGCATGGGACAAGCTGCGCGCGGCGCGC
This sequence comes from Thermomonas sp., assembly GCA_039918175.1. Lineage (GTDB taxonomy): Bacteria > Pseudomonadota > Gammaproteobacteria > Xanthomonadales > Xanthomonadaceae > Thermomonas. The sequence goes on along the minus strand of JBDSIA010000288.1, from coordinate 209 downwards.
GCGTTGGCCCCGGATGATCCCCGTGTGCAGCATGCGTTGGCAGCGCTGGAGCCGGCTGCACGCCAGTGCCAGGCCGATACCTTGCGCGAAAACCGCTTGAGTGAATCGCAGTCATGCCTGGATGTGTGGCGCCAGCTTGACCCACTGGATCACCAACTGCCGCTGGCCCGCAGCCGGCTTGCGCAGCGCTGGGTCGCGATCGGCGACCA
>JBDSIA010000287.1:0-3182 GCA_039918175.1 Thermomonas sp. | reverse complement strand
CGCGGTGAAGGCATTGCCGCGCAGGCGGTATGCCTGTTGCAGCGCGATGGCTGAGCAGGAGCTAGCCTGCGCGCACGGCGCGGCGGTGCTGAACGCACGCATCCGCAGCACGCCGGAAGACTTCCGGGTCGAGGAACTCGATGCCTTCGAAGCCAGCGGCAGCGGCGAACACCTGCTGCTGACCATCGAGAAGCGCGGGATGAACACCGCGTTCGCGGCGAAGCACATCGCGCAGTGGGCGGGCGTCGCCGAATCGGCGATCGGCCAGGCCGGGATGAAGGACCGGCATGCGGTCAGCGTGCAGCGTTTCAGCGTGTGGCTACCGAAAAAAATCGCGCCCGACATCGATGCCTTGCAGTCAGATGAGTTGCGCGTGCTCGGCCACGCGTGGCATTCGCGCAAGCTGCCGCGTGGCGCATTGGCCGGCAACCGCTTTCGGCTGGTATTGCGCGGCGTGGAAGGCGAAAGCCACGCAGTCGATGCTCGCTTGCACCAGATCGCGGCACAAGGCGTTCCCAATTATTTCGGCGAGCAGCGCTTCGGGCGCGGTGGCGGCAATGTGCCCAAGGCGCTGGCGATGTTCGCGGGCGGCCGGGTCAGGCGCGAGGACCGCTCGATGCTGCTGTCGGCGGCCCGTTCGGAACTCTTCAACCGGGTGTTGGAGGCGCGTGTCACCGACTCAAGCTGGAATGCCGCGCTCGAGGGCGAGGTGTGGATGCTGGATGGCAGTCGCAGCGTGTTCGGCCCGGAACCAATGACGGTCGAACTGCAGGCGCGATTGGACGCTTTCGACATTCATCCCAGTGGTCCGTTGTGGGGCGAAGGCACCTTGCGCAGCACAGGCGATGCCGCAGTCTGCGAGTCGCGCGCACTGCAAGGCGATACCGCGATTCGACTGCGTGATGGCCTGGAGAAAGCCGGTCTGAGACAGAAACGGCGGGCGCTGCGCTTGCGGCCTGACGCGCTGGAATGGGAATGGCTGGGCGATGAAGCGCTGATGCTGGCGTTCGCCTTACCTCCGGGGTGCTATGCCACCACGATACTTCGCGAATTGGGCGAGATCGTCGACGCCGCAAGCGCTAGCGCAGGATTAGCGCCGCTCGAGTAACACCAGCACCGCGCCCGGGCCGCCTTGCGCAGCCGGTGGCGAATGGAACGCAAGCACATCCGCACGATGGCGCAGCACGCGGTCTACGAGGTTTTTCAGCACAGGCAAGCGTTCCTCGGAATTGCGTCCCTTGCCGTGCACGATGCGCACGCAACCCAGTCCGTGTGTGCGGCAATCGCGCAGGAATTCCTTCAGCAAGGTCTCTGCGGTGCGCGCCGGCAAGCCATGCAGGTCAAGTTCCTCCTGCGCGGCGTATTCGCCGCGTGCCAGTCGCTTGAGCAACATTGGCGAGACTTCTTCGCGGCGGTAGGACAACACGTCGCCGGCTTCCAGTGACGCAATGACGACATGGCGGAACTCTTCGCGGGCAGCATCTTCATCGCGGCGGGCCATTTTCGCCGACGGTTTCGGTTTTGGCAGGGCCGGCGGTGGAGAGGTGGGCGGAAGTTCGCGAACCTTGCCGCGATCAGCGCCGATCGCCTCGCGAAACAGGCTGGCGTCGTCGCGATCGTCGGGTGCGGTCTCCGGTTCCGGCGGGGCTTTGCGCATCGACTCAGGGTAGCGCAGCCCGAAGCCGGCATCGGCATCCGTTATCATGGCCGCATGCAGAAATTTTCGAAGCCGTAAGCCGCGATGCGGGTCCTTGTCAGCAACGACGACGGCGTCGACGCCCCTGGAATCCGTGCACTGGCCGCTGGCCTGCGCGAGGCTGGTCATGAAGTGCTTGTGGTCGCCCCCGACCGCGACCGCAGCGGGGCCAGCAACTCGCTCACCCTGGATGCGCCGATCCGGGTGGTGAAACTAGATGAGCAGACCTGGAAGGTCTATGGCACGCCCACCGACTGCGTGCACGTGGCGATCACCGGAATGCTTGAACGCGAGCCGGACATTGTCGTGTCCGGGATCAACAACACAGCCAACCTGGGCGATGACGTGATCTATTCGGGCACGGTGGCGGCCGCCATGGAAGGCCGGTTCCTGGGTTTGCCGGCGGTGGCGATGTCGCTGGCAACGGCTGATCATAAGGGCCGATATTTCGAGACCGCAGCACGCGCGGCGGTGGAGATCATCGCCCGGCTCAAGGCCGAACCGCTACCCGCCGACACCATTCTCAATGTCAATGTGCCCGACCTTCCATGGCAGGAAATCAAGGGGTTCCAGACCAGTCGACTGGGTAATCGCCACCGCGCCGAGCCGTGCACGCCACAACAGGATCCACGCGGCCGCCATTGGTGGTGGATCGGCGCCGCCGGCCCGGAACATGACGCGGGCCCGGGCACGGATTTCCAGGCCGTACGTGATGGCCACATCGCCATCACCCCGATCCACGTCGACCTGACCCGCTATCAGGCGCTGGAGCAGGTCGCGAGCTGGGTTGATGGGCTGGCCGCGACGCTGGCGCCTGCCGAAGCGGAGCAGACATCGTGATCTCGCGCTTGCGCCTGCAGGCGGCCGATGTCGGCATGGGAATGACCAGCCAGCGCGTGCGCGACCGGCTGATCGAACGCCTGCGCAGCAACGGGATCGAAGATGAGCGTGTGCTCAATGTGATCCGCACCGTGCCGCGCCACCAGTTCGTTGACGAAGCGTTCGCGATGCGCGCCTATGAAGACACCGCGCTGCCGATCGGTAACGGCCAGACCATTTCGCAACCGTGGGTGGTGGCGCGAATGACCGCGGCGTTGCTTGAGACTGGTTTGCCCCAGCGCGTTCTGGAGATCGGTACAGGCTCCGGCTACCAGGCCGCGATTCTCGCTGCGCTTGGCATCGAAGTATTCACAGTCGAGCGCATCGGAGACCTGTTGCGCACGGCCCGCAAGCGTTTTCGCGCGCTCGGTCTGCACGTGCGCAGCAAGCATGATGATGGCCGCATAGGTTGGGCTGACGAAGCCCCGTTCGACGGCATCATCGTCACTGCCGCAGCGCCGGCACTGGTGGAAGCCTTGAGCGCGCAGCTGGCACCTGGTGGCACGCTGGTGGCCCCGGTCGGAAGTGCTTTGGAACAGTCATTGCTGTGCCTGCGCAAGGATGCTGATGGGCGCATCGAACAACGCGAGTTGGCACCAGTGGTGTT
>JBDSIA010000286.1:0-1830 GCA_039918175.1 Thermomonas sp. | reverse complement strand
CATTGCCGCGGCGGCTGACCACTTGCGCAGTGCCGGTCTTGCCGGCGATCAGGTAGGTCAGCCCGGGGCGGATGTTGGTGGCGGTGCCGGCGCCATGCACGGTGCCGATCATGCCGTCGCGCACCGCCTGCAAATGGGCAGGATTGTCGCTGATCCGGGTGGGTGGCGTCAGCGGCACCGGCGTCCAATCGGCATCGAACCCCGCACGCATCTCCTTGACCAGATGCGGCCGCCGCAACCAGCCATCGCTCAGCGCGGCAGTCGCTTGGGTGAGCTGCAGGGGGGTCACCTTCCAGAAGCCCTGGCCGATCGCGGAAATCACCGTATCGCCGGGATACCAGTGGCCCTGCGTGGGTGCATTTTTGGCCTTCCATTCCGGCGACGGCAGGATCCCGCTGATTTCGCCCGCCAGATCCACGCCGGTCTGCTTGCCGAAGCCATCGCGCGCCATGTATTCGTCGAAGCGCTTGATCCCCATGTCCAGCGCAAGCTTGTAGTAGTAGGTATTGACCGACTGGGTGATCGACTTGCGCAGGTCGGTCCAGCCATGCCCGCCACGATGCGAATCGCCATAACCGCGTTTCTGCCCACCCACATAGAACATGCCGGTGGACAGTGTCTTGTCCTCGGCCCTGCGCACGCCGCTGTCCAGTCCGGCAAGGCCGATCAGCGGCTTGATCGTCGAACCCGGCGCCACCCCGCCCAGCACCACCCGGTTGAATTGCGGGCGCGAGGGATTGTCGTTGAGCGCCTTGTAGTCGGCATGGCTGATGCCGTTCACGAACAGGTTGGTGTCGTAGCTGGGTAGGCTGACCATCGCCAGGATTTCGCCCGTGCGTGGATCCACCGCGACCCCTGCACCTTCCAGTTCGCCGAATGCATCGACCATCGCCTGTTGCAGGTCCACGTCGATCGACAAGCGCAGGTCGGTACCGGGCGTCGCCGGCACCGTGTCCAGGGTGCGCACGGTACGCCCGTTGACATTGGTTTCCAGCCGCCGGTAACCGGGCTTGCCGCGCAACTGCTCGTCGTAATAGCGCTCCAGCCCGGTCTTGCCGGTATGCGTATAGACGCTGCCGGCAGGCCCCAGCTCGGCCTGGTCTTTTTCATCGATACGGCCGACGTAGCCGACCACGTGCGCGAACAGGGCCCCGTAGGGATAGACCCGGCCCGAATAGGGCACCAGCTCCACCCCCGGATAGCGCCAGCGATCCACCGCGAAGCCAGCGGCCTCGTCATCGCTGAGGTGCAATTTGATCGTCACCGGCTTGAACGGTCGGCTCGCCTTGTAGTCGCGCAGGAAGTGCGTGCGTTGCTCCGTGTCCAGACCAAGCAATGGCTGCAGTTTGGTCAGCAGGGCTTCGCCATTGCCTGCCCGCTCGGGTACCGCATCCAGTCGCCATTCGGCTACGTTGTCGGCCAGGATGCGGCCCTTGCGATCCAGGATCAGTCCACGCGCCGGCACCACGGGGACCAGCCGCAGGCGGTTGGCCTCGGAACGCGTGGCGAATTCGGCATGCTGCAGCACTTGCAGGCGGAAATACCAGGCAGCCAGCCCGCCAAGTGCCAGTAATACCAACACGAATCCGACCAGCGCGCGACGGCGGAACAGGTTTGCCTCGGCCGCATGATTCTTGAGTTGGCGATCGCGACGCAGCATCATTCAACCACGACGATTCAGGCGCAGCGCGTCGAGCATCAGGTACAGCGGCGCCCATAGCAGCATGCCCAGCAACGGCGCGACCCAGTAAGTCCATGGCAGTTGCACCGCGCCCAGCACCAGATGGATCACCAAGCCAACCACGCGATCATTGAGCAGCAAGCCCCCGA
>JBDSIA010000285.1:0-2758 GCA_039918175.1 Thermomonas sp. | reverse complement strand
CCGGATTTCGTGCGTAACAGCTGGATTTCGATCATAGGCAGCGTGGTGCTGGTCGCGCTGGTCTGGACAATCGTGCTGATGCATTGGGGCCAGCCATGAGCGAGAACTGGAAGCGCCACGAAAACCTGCGCACGCCGTTGAAGCGCGCCGTTGGCCTAGGTTCGGCCAAGGACGGCACCGGTCATTTCATCTGGCAGCGGATCACCGCCATCGCGCTGGTGCTGCTGGGCGCATACCTGATCGGCCTGCTGCTCTCGCTGGGCGGAGCTGGTTACGCGGTGGCCCGTGCGATCGTGGGTGATACGGTCAATGCGACGATCCTGGTCGCGTTCCTGATCGCGATGTTCTGGCACGCCAAGCTAGGCCTTCAGGTGGTCATCGAAGACTACGTCCACACCCCGGCACTCGCCGGTGTGGCGCATATCGCCAACATCTTCGTCTGTGCAATCGCGGCCATCGCCAGCGTGCTTGCCGTCATCCGCATCACGCGGGGAGCCTGATTCCGTGCCTGCATACAAGATCCAGGAACACGCCTTCGACATGATCGTGGTCGGCGCCGGCGGCGCTGGCCTGCGCGCCACCTTCGGGCTGGCCCAGAAAGGCCTGCAAACCGCCTGCATCAGCAAAGTGTTCCCGACCCGCTCGCACACCGTGGCAGCACAGGGCGGCATTTCCGCCGCGCTCGGCAATATGGGCGAAGACGACTGGCGCTTCCACTATTACGACACCATCAAGGGCTCGGACTGGTTGGGCGACCAGGACGCGATCGAGTACATGTGCAAGGAAGCGATCCCGGCGGTCATCGAGCTGGAGCACCAGGGCGTGCCGTTCAGCCGTACTGAAGAGGGCAAGATCTACCAGCGCCCATTCGGCGGCATGACCACGCATTACGGCAAGGGTGTCGCCCAACGCACCTGCGCCGCGGCGGACCGCACAGGCCACGCGATCCTGCACACGCTGTACCAGCAGTCGCTGGCGCATGACGCGCGTTTCTTCATCGAATACTTCGCGCTCGACCTGATCATGGATGCCGATGGCGCCTGCCGCGGCGTGCTTGCGCTGGACATGGCCGAAGGCACCTTGCACTTGTTCAAAGCACAGGGCGTGGTGCTCGCAACCGGCGGTTATGGACGTGCGTATTTCAGTGCGACCTCGGCGCATACCTGCACCGGCGACGGCGGCGGCATGGCGCTGCGTGCCGGGCTGGGCCTGCAGGACATGGAGTTCGTGCAATTCCACCCGACTGGCATCTATGGCGCTGGCTGTTTGATCACCGAAGGCGTGCGCGGCGAAGGCGGCATCCTGCGCAACAGCGAAGGCGAGCGCTTCATGGAGCGCTACGCGCCGAACGCCAAGGACCTGGCCTCGCGCGATGTGGTCAGCCGCGCGATGACTCTGGAAATCCGCGAAGGCCGCGGCGTCGGCGAGCACAAGGACCACATCAACCTGGACCTGACTCACCTCAATCCGGCCGACATCCACGAGAAGCTGCCGGGTATCGCAGAAAGCGCGCGCATCTTCGCTGGCGTGGACGTGGAGAAGCAACCGATCCCGGTGCTGCCGACGGTCCACTACAACATGGGCGGCATTCCGACCAATTATCACGGTGAAGTCGTGCAGCTTTACAACGGCAATCCCGATGCCGTGGTGCCCGGCCTTTATTCGATCGGCGAGGCCGCCTGCGTGTCGGTACATGGCGCCAATCGCCTGGGTTCGAACTCGCTGCTCGACCTTGTCGTGTTCGGGCGTGCAGTGGCCAATCGTTGCGCTGAGACCATCAAGCCGGGCGCGCCACACAAGCCGCTGGCCAGCGATGCCTGCGACCAATCGCTGGCCAACCTGGACAAGCTGCGCAACGCGCATGGGGACACCCCGACCGCGCAGATTCGCAACAACATGCAGCGCGCGATGCAGAACGACGCGGCGGTGTTCCGCACCGGCGAGACGCTGTCCGCCGGGGTCAAGTCGATCCGCGACATCAATGCGAGCTTCGCTGACGTCAAGGTCTCTGACCGGTCGCTGGTATGGAACTCGGACCTGATAGAAACCATGGAATTGCAGAACCTGCTGGGACAGGCGCTGGCCACGATTGTATCGGCGGAGAATCGCACCGAATCGCGCGGGGCCCATGCGCGCGAGGACTTCCCGGATCGCGACGACGTCAACTGGCACAAACACAGCGTGTGCTGGGTCGACGATGCCGGTAACACGCGCATCGACTATCGCCCGGTGCACATGTACACGCTCAGCAGCGACGTTGAAGTCGTCCCGCCGAAGCCGCGCGTTTATTGATCCGGGAGCGAGACAACACTCATGGCTGAATTCACCCTCCCCAAGAACTCGCAGATCCAGAAGGGCCAGCACTTCCCGGCCGCTGCTGGAGCCAAGCGCGTGCGCAGCTTCAAGGTCTATCGCTGGAATCCCGATGACGGCCTGAATCCGCGCGTGGACACCTATGACGTCGACCTTGCCGCGTGCGGGCCGATGGTCCTGGACGCGCTGATCAAGATCAAGAACGAGATCGACCCGACGTTGACCTTTCGCCGTTCCTGCCGCGAAGGCATCTGCGGTTCGTGCGCGATGAACATCGGTGGCACCAATACGCTGGCCTGCACGCTGGCGATCGAGGATTGCGGAAAGGAAAACTCGGAAGTACCGATCTATCCCTTGCCGCACCTGCCGGTGGTCAAGGACCTGGTGCCGGACCTCACCCACTTTTATGCGCAGTACGCATCGATCAAGCCCTGGCTGCGCACGC
>JBDSIA010000284.1:0-2525 GCA_039918175.1 Thermomonas sp. | reverse complement strand
ACGATGCGAATCGCCAAGCAGGACATCCCTGTCAGGATCAACGTGCCGGGTGCCGTGGCCCGACAACAGACGAATTTTGGCAGCGCTGCGGGATACGGCATGATCAGCGGCGAGTATTTCTCGCTCGGTGCGGGTACCGACATCGCGCCATTGCTGCAGGGGCTGGAGAACGATCTTTGCCAGTCTCCGCATTGGGGCTATGTGATGCAGGGTGAGCTCATTGTGACCTATGCAGACGGTGCAAGCGAAGCGATCAACGGCGGCGATTTGTTCTACTGGCCGCCAGGTCACACGGTCAAGGTGGGCCAGGATGCCGAGGTGATCCTGTTCAGTCCACAGCATGAGCACAGTGAGGTGATCGATCACATGCTCGGCAAAATGGCTGGCTAAGGGCCGGGCCCAGGCAATCCATTTCAGGCGGGCCTTTGTCCAGGTCTGGGGCCGCTGCTTACGTTTTATCGAATGCTGACCTGCCGCAGTCACGAGGCGTCCATCGATGAACATCAATCAAGACAAACTCAATGCGTTCCTCGGCCAGGCCGTTGGTGACCTGGGCGCTGCAATAAGCGCCACGTTGATGCTGGTCGGCGACCGACTCGGGCTTTACAAGGCGCTTGCCGAGGCCCCCGCCACGCCAGCCGAACTCGCTGCGCGCACCGGTACCAACGAGCGCTACGTGCGCGAGTGGCTCGGCAACCAGGCCGCCGGTGGCTATGTTCGCTTTATCGCCGACGAGGGCCGCTACGCACTCGACCCCGAGCAGGCGCTGTGTCTGGCCGATCCCGGTGGCCCGGTCGACCTGCCTGGCGCCTACAACATCGTCGAAGCCACGTTCCACGCGCTTGATCGCACCACGGACAACTTCAGGACCGGTCATGGCTTGGAATGGGGCGAGCATCACGCCTGCCTGTTCCACGGCACCGAGCGCTTTTTCCGCGCCGGCTACAACGCGCACCTGTTGGCCGAATGGCTGCCGGCGCTCGACGGCGTCACCGACAAGCTCGCGCAGGGTGGCAAGGTCGCTGACATCGGTTGCGGACACGGTGCCAGCGCGCTGCTGATGGCAAAGGCGTATCCGAACTCCACGTTTGTCGGCTATGACTACCACGCCGATTCGATCCGGGTCGCCAGCGAGCGGGCTGAGGCCAGCGGCGTGACCAACGCGCGCTTCGAGGTAGCCGATGCCACCGCCTACAACGAGGGCGACTTCGACCTGATCGCGTTCTTTGACTGCTTGCATGACATGGCCGACCCGGTCGGCGCCGCACGCCACGCGCGCCAGGCTCTCAAGCCCGACGGGCATTGCCTGCTGGTGGAGCCGTTCGCCGGCGACAAGGTCGAGGACAACCTCAACCCGGTCGGCCGCGTTTACTACGGCGCCTCGGCGCAGATATGCGTGCCGGTCTCGTTGGCGCGCAAGGGCCCGGCGCTCGGCGCGCAGGCGGGCGAAGCGCGGCTGGGCGCGATCATGCGCGAGGCGGGTTTCACCCGCTTCCGCCGCGCCGCCGAAACGCCGTTCAATCTGGTGCTCGAAGCACGCCCATAAGCTTTTTTGGCGCTTTGAACTTCAGGTAAGTTGGTTGACCCGCACGGCTTGTCGCGCACAGCCCACTTGTCCGGCGCCAGCGCGCCGCGAAGGCCCCAAGTGGCCGGGGATTACTGTCCGATCACCAGCTCGACCGGCTTGCTCGCCGGCAATGTCACCCGCACCGGCTTGGATTCGACATCGCCGTCCTGGCGCTCGGCGGTGCCACTGCTGGACAGGCGCGCAACCAGTTCGATTTCTTTCATCTCCGACAGTTTCAGGGTCGGCATCGGGCTGTCGCTGTCGTCGAAGGTGGCAGTGAACGGCAACTCGGCGACACCATGTTTTTCTGCGGCGACCGGCATCGGTGAGCCACCGACGGCGCGTGCGATCACGAACACGACGGCATCGCCACGCAGGCGCACCCGTGATGCGAAGTCGGGATCCAGTGACACGTTGACGATCAGCGCGGACTGCACGGCTTGATCCGCAGGTGCAGGTGCGGCAGGCGCAGGCAGCGATGGTAGACCCGCGTCCTGGCGCGCGGCATCGACTTCCTTGCGCAAGCTTGCGGCGGTGGCGGCATCAACCTGGGTCAACAACGGTTCCCACGTCGCGGCGGCGGCGGCGTTGTCGCCGGCCTGGCGCTGGGCAATGCCGAGGAACCAGCGCGCACGCTGCTGTGAGGAATCGGCGACCAATGCCCGTTTAAGCAGCACGACGGCCTGTGCATCGAACAGGCGCTTGTCATCCGCCAGTGCGCGCGACTGCGCGGCCTCGGTCAGGATGCCGGCGTCTGTGGGTGCCAACTCGGCCGATTTGGCAAATGCATCACGCGCCTTGATGTTCTGTTCTTCGCCTTGATAGGCCTGTGCGAGCAGGCGCCAGCCTTCGGCCTGGTTGGGATTGCGCTGCAGTTCGGTTTCAAGCTGGGTGATGGCATCGCCAAGTGTCTTTGGCGTTTTGACCGCAGTGGGGTTCAACGCTTGCGGGGTGCCTA
>JBDSIA010000283.1:0-4939 GCA_039918175.1 Thermomonas sp. | reverse complement strand
TTGCCGAAGTGGTAAAGCACTTCCATGTTGCCGGTGTCCGGCGCGTTGCAGTTGAACACTTCAGACGCGATCAGGCTGCGCCCCATCGCCTCCGCAAGTGGCGCGTATTCCAGCGTCGTCAGCCCGGCGCCGAGCTCGGCGTCGGGCAAGAACAGGTTCCACAGGCCTTCGGCGCGCGCACGGGTTTTCAGGTCTTGCATCTGCGGCGGCACCTGCCAGCGCGTCCAGTCGCCATCGGGATTCAAGGCGCGCGCGTCGCGCAGGTAGTCGGCTTCGACCGGCTCGATGTGCTCGCGCATGAAGCGCTGCAGGCGCAGCAACAGTTCCTGCGAGCGGGGTGAAGGTTGGAAATCCATGCTGCCGCTTCCACACGTGGGAGGCGGCCAGCTTAGGCCGGCAGTGCCACGGCATTCAAATGCGGCCTCGCGTGGCTCCTGCGAGAGCGTGCGTTGTTTACTGCCGAGGGGTCTTGCGTTAGAGGTCAGCCCCGCACGATTTGTCCGCCTGCATGCGACATGGCCAAGGCCAAGTCCAGCGGCATCGGCACGGCAATGCCGTAGCCCTGCGCGTAATCCACGCCCAAGCTGCGAAGCACTGCCAAGGTGTCGTCGTTCTCGACGAACTCGGCGATCGTGCGCAGCTCCAATTCATGGCCGACGCGGTTGATTGCATCCACCATTGCCCGGTCGATCGAATCGCTTGCGACATTCCGAATAAAACTGCCGTCGATCTTGAGGTAGTCGACGCGCAGGTTTTTCAGGTACGTAAACGATGACAGGCCGGTACCGAAATCATCCAGCGAGAACTGGCACCCCAGGGAGCGCAGGCGGTCGATGAACTCGCGCGCACGCTCCAGGTTTGCGATGGCAGCGGTTTCAGTGATCTCGAAGCAGATCGAATCGAACGGGATCGCCGCAGATGCAAACTGGTGCTCGACAAACTCGAGGAATCCGCCGTCATTGAGACTGGCGCCGGACAGATTGATTGAAAACTGCAGGTCGGCATTACCGCCAGCGCGCGCGCGCGTCATCGCTGCAAAGGCGTGCTCGACCACCCAGCGGTCAATCGCGGGCATCAGGCCATAGCGTTCGGCGGCCGGGATGAATGCCATTGGCGGCACCAGCTCGCCGGTCTCATCCAGCATGCGCAACAGCAACTCGCAGTGGCGCGGCCCAGGCGTGTCCACCTCAACCGGTACGATCCATTGTGCATACAGCGCGAAGCGTCCCTCGGCGAGCGCCGCAGGGATGCGCGTGGTCCAGTTCATGTCACCGGTGCGGCGTACTACGTCCTCATCGGCGAGTTGGTGCAGGTAGACCCGGTTGCGTCCCTGATCCTTGGCGATATAGCAGGCGGAATCCGCATCGCTAAGGACTGAGGCCATGGTCTGGCCTGCATTGAAATGCACCACGCCAATACTCACCCCAAGCGCAAATGACCGCCCTTGCCACAAGAAGCGGAAATCCGCCATCGCCTGGCGCAGGACTTCAGCCACACGTAGCGCAGCGGGCACCGGGCACTCACGCATCAGCACCGCGAATTCATCGCCGCCCAACCGCGCCAGGTCGTCGTTGGCACGCAGGCGGCCCTTGAGCACGGTGGTCACTTGCCTGAGCAACTCATCGCCTGCCTGATGCCCGGCGGTGTCGTTGACGATCTTGAACTGGTCCAGGTCGAGATACAGCAGGGCGTGGCCTTTGGTTTGTAGAACCTTGCCCTCCAGCACCTGCGCCAGTTGCCGTTCAAACTCGCGGCGGTTGATCAGGTCCGTCAGCGCATCATGCGACGCCTGGTGGGTCATGTGGTCGGCTACCGCGCGCGCCTGGGTCACATCGTGGAAGACCAATACCGCACCGACCAAGGTGTGGTCGACGTCGCGGATCGGCGCGGCCGAGTCCTCGATTGCAATCCGTATTCCATCCCGCCGCAGCAGCATCGTGTCATGGGCCAGACCGCCCATGGCGCCGGTACTCAGGACAAAATCAATCGGATTCGGAGCCGGTGCGTCGCCTTCCCCATGGAAAATCCGAAACACTTCCTCAATTGGACGTCCCAGCGCCTCCATCGACGACCACCCAGTCAACGCCTCCGCCACTGGGTTCATGTAAGTCACGGAGGCGACAGTGTCAGTTGTGATGACCGCATCGCCAATCGAATGCAGGGTCACCCGCAAGCGTTCACGCTCGAACGCGACCGCCTGCTGGGCCTGATTGCGCACCGTGATGTCCCGCATGGTGCCGACCAGCCTCACCGCTCCGGCATGCGGAATCGAATCAACGGACAGCTCCAGCGGAAATTCGGATCCATCGCTGCGTAGGCCCCGCAGTTCCAGCCGGCCCTTGCCAACCACGCGCGCCTCGCCGCCGGCATTGAATCGGACCATCCCAGTCTCATGAGCAGCGCGCATGGACGGCGGAATCAGCAAACTCAGATCCCTCCCAAGCAGATCCTGTTCCCGGTATCCAAACATGCTGGTCGCAGCGCGGTTGGCCGACACGATCCGATTCTGTGCGTCGACAATCAGCAATCCATCGGAGATGCCGCGAAGGACTGCGTCGATTTCCGCGTGGGCGTCACGCGCCGTGCTCTCCAGGCGCTCAAGCTCCTGACCAAGCGGATTGACTTTCAACCTCAGCAGCCACAGGGCAGCACCCACAAGAACGGCCAACATCGGCAGCATCCAGAACAGCGCGCGACGGATCGGCCCTGCCAGTTCGTTGCCATCCTGCTTCACCACCATGCCAAGCTGGTCCCCTGCAACCGGACGGAAACTTGCGACCACTTGCTTGCCGCGATAATCGACCCGCGATTGCGTGCCTGACTGCCCCTGCAGGGCGAACACCATTGGCAGCGCCTGCCCTTGGAACGTCCGCGCTGGGCTGAAGGCGCTGCGATTGAATCTGCTCGGGAAGCAGCGGAGCGAAGACGTACCATCCCGGCACAGCACACCTTCGCCCGTATCTCCCAAGCCCGCCGTGTTCGACCACGCCTTGCTGAAGTTAGGCACGGGTTTCTCAAGCACCAACGTATTTCCTGCACTGCTCAAGGGCACGCTGGCGCGCAACAGGAATTGCCCCTCCCACAACAACGTGGCGTGGCCCGCCGGGTCGAGCGTGGCTGAGATCTCCGGTGCATCAGCAAACGTCCCGCGACGCGCCAGCGTCCGCCCCTGCGGGTCGAGTACGGCGGCTCCGCGGAAGCCCGAGGTCATCGCATCGGACAAGGCTGCCTCGACGCGCGTCATTGCCACTGGAGAAGATGCCATGGCGAGCTGATCCGCAGCTTCGATCAGATCCGGTCGCGTGGCCAACGCATTCGCGAGCGCCAAAGCGAGCCGTTGCTCCTGTTCCAGGACCATGACGCGCGCCTGCAGCGTCTGTTCCAGTTTGTCGGCAATCGCCGCGCGTGAAACGGTACCCAGCGCTGCAAAGCCCGAAAATGCAGCGACGACCACCAGAGACGTGGTGATCAAAGCCGCGGTGCGAATGAGCCTTTGCGAATGCGACAGGGGCTCTGCTTTGGCGGTTTGCTGCCACGCACCCCAGCCGGCCCCGGCAATCCCGAACATGCCAACTGCGGTGGGAACCGCCATGCGTGCGAACTGCCACGGCAGCAACAGGTCGGTTTTCAAGAAGAAGCTGATGACGCCCGTCCCGGCGATCATGAACAAGCCGGCGATCAGCATCGGTGCGAGCCAATGACGGCGGATCGCCCCCGGCCTGGCCAGGCTGAACAGCAATAGCGACGCGACCAGGAAACCCAAGCGCGTATTGGGAGCCATCCGGCCAGGGAATGGATTGGCGTCCTTCAACCAACCCGCACCGGTGCCGAAATCGAGCAGGCTGGGCGTGGGGCCGAACACCACCAGCAGCCCAACTACGTGAAACACCAGCAATGCGCCCACCAGCACGCGCACGGCGCCTATACGCCGGGGCCATGCCGTGCCGAGTGCCAGTAGCGCCACACCGGTCAGCAGGAACGAAATCGCAGTGCCCGGCACCATCGCCACGGCGTTGTAGGGTGGAAGCACCAACCACCGCACGTGGCCAATCCATCCAGCCATCACCAGCAGGCCAAGCGCAGTCACGAAGACTGCAGCGCCTAGCTGCAACCGACTACCTTTGGCAGTTGGAGACTGCATCATGAGTCACCTAGGTGCGCGCTGCGGCTCATGCATGTTTCGCAAAGGCGAGTGCAGAACCTGTCAGGCTGGAGATTGTGTGCTCCACACGGGACCCCCATCACTTTACGCGGGGCGTCGCCCGCAATAAAACAGGAAATCCCCACGTGCCTCACGTCAATCATGTGAGCGTTGTGTGACATAGGCTGACACTTAGCACTATGGACATGAACCTCGTGTTGTCGCGCAAAGATTGCCAGCGCACCTGTCTGCGAAGTTAGCCCAAGTAAGGCGCGCTTGCCTATGCAGCGTGATGCCTCAGGAAATGGCCGCGGGCGGCATTGGTCACATGCGTGCGCTCCTGCATTAGGATCGTTCCCTTCGCAATCGCCCTTGTGGAGTCTCGGCTTATGCGCACCACTGCCTACCGCGCCTGCGATCTGTGCGAGGCAATTTGCGGGCTTGAGTTGGGGTTCGAGGACGGCGCCTTGGTCACCATTCGTGGCGATGCGGCCGATCCCTTCAGCCAGGGACATATCTGCCCGAAGGGCAACGCGATCATCGACCTGGAGGCCGATCCCGACCGCTTGCGCGTGCCGATGTTGCGGGAGGGTTCACGCTGGCGCGCCATCGGCTGGGATGAGGCCTTCGACCTAGCCGGTTCACGCCTCGCTGCGATCCAGCAGGCACACGGTCCGGCGTCGGTCGCCGCTTATCTCGGCAACCCCAACGTGCATCACTTCGGGCACATCGCGTACCTGCCGTCGCTTCTACGCATGCTGCGCACGCCGAACATCTTCAGCGCCTCGTCTGTGGACC
>JBDSIA010000282.1:0-5651 GCA_039918175.1 Thermomonas sp. | reverse complement strand
ATGGCCGGTGACGGCATCAACGATGCGCCGGCCCTGGCCAGCGCCGACATCGGCATCGCGATGGGCACCGGCACCGACGTGGCGATGTCCAGCGCGCAGGTGACCCTGGTCAAGGGCGACTTGCGCGGCATCCTGCGCGCTCGCGAGCTTTCCACCGCCACCGTGCGCAACATGCGCCAGAACCTGGCGTTCGCCTTCCTTTACAACGCCATCGGCGTACCGATTGCCGCCGGCGTGTTGTACCCAGTATTCGGCCTGTTGCTCAGCCCGATGATCGCCGCGCTGGCGATGAGCCTGAGTTCGGTGTCGGTCGTTGCAAATGCCTTACGGTTGGCGCGCACGCGCCTGCCGGTCGTTGACCCATCCACAACATCGGAACTTTCATGAATCTCAAGAACTGGAATGGCGGTGATTCCCTCGCGATGCCGTCTCGGCGTCGCTTCGTGCAGGGTCTGGCAGCAGGCGGCGCGATTGCCGGGATGGGCTTGTGGCCGCGTGGAGGCTGGGCAGCCAATCCCACCGCCATGCCGGTACTGACTGGCACCGACTTCGACCTGCGCATTGGCGAGACGCCAGTGGATTTTACCGGACGCGTACGGCCGGCGATCACGGTCAATGGCTCGCTTCCCGGTCCGATCCTTCGCTGGCGCGAAGGTGACACCGTGACGCTGCGCGTCGCCAACGCGCTTCCGGCCGGAACCGTGCACGGCAACACCAGTTCGATCCATTGGCACGGTGTCCTGCTGCCGGCCAACATGGACGGCGTGCCGGGCATCAGCTTC
Organism: Thermomonas sp.; assembly: GCA_039918175.1. GTDB lineage: Bacteria > Pseudomonadota > Gammaproteobacteria > Xanthomonadales > Xanthomonadaceae > Thermomonas. The sequence continues at coordinate 4,869 of JBDSIA010000282.1, read as the reverse complement.
GACGGCATCCCGCGCGGCCAGACCTACCAGTACCGCTTCCAGGTGCGCCAGGGCGGCACGTACTGGTACCACAGCCATTCGGCGTTCCAGGAACAATCCGGACTTTACGGCGCGATCATCATCGACCCGCTTGCGCCAGAGCCGTTTTCCTTCGATCGGGAGCACGTGGTGCTGCTGTCGGACTGGACCGACATGGAACCGGCCGCGCTGTTCTCGCGCCTCAAAAAAATGTCGGACCACGACAATTACTACAAGCGCACCGTTGGCGACTTCGTTCGCGACGCGCAGCGCATGGGCCTGGCCGACACCATCGAGAACCGCAAGATGTGGGGGCAGATGCGGATGACGCCGACCGACCTGTCCGACGTCAATGCCAACACCTACACCTACCTGATGAACGGCACGACGGGGCTGGGAAACTGGACCGGGATCTTCCGTTCGGGTGAGAAGGTGCGCCTGCGTTTCATCAACGGCTCGTCGATGACCCATTTCGATGTGCGCATCCCCGGCCTGAAGATGACCGTGGTCGCCGCCGACGGCCAGTACGTGCATCCGGTCACCGTGGATGAGTTCCGCATCGCCACTGCTGAAACCTTCGACGTGATCGTCGAGCCGAGCGGACAGGACGCCTTCACCATATTCGCCCAGGACCTGGGCCGCACCGGCTATGTGAGCGGCACCTTGGCCGTGCGCGAGGGCTTGCGTGCACCCGTGCCCGCGCTGGACCCCCGCCCGATCCTGACCATGGCTGACATGGGCATGGGGATGGGCATGGGTGGGCACGACATGTCGTCGATGTCCGGGTCTGGCGCGGACCCCAAAATGGCGGGTATGGCCGGGATGGATCACGGCAACATGGCCGGGATGGCCGGCATGGAGGGCGCGAAGGACAGCGCAGGCAAGATGGCGGGCATGTCAGACGGTTCGATGGCGGGCATGGACATGGGCGACATGGACATGAGTCCGCCCAGCGGCAATCCGCTGGTTGACATGCGCTCGATGGCGTCCGCCCCGAACCTCTCCGACCCGGGCCTCGGCCTGCGCGACAACGGCCGCAAGGTGCTGACCTACGCGATGCTCAAGAGCACCTTCGAAGATCCCGATGGCCGCGACCCCGGCCGCGACATCGAGCTGCATCTCACTGGGCACATGGAAAAATTCGCCTGGTCGTTCAACGGCCAGAAGTTCTCCGACGTGGAGCCATTGCGGCTGACCTACGGCGAGCGCCTGCGGATCGTGCTGGTCAACGACACCATGATGACCCACCCGATCCATCTGCACGGCATGTGGAGCGACCTGGAAGACGAACAGGGCAACTTCCACGTGCGCAAGCACACCATCGACATGCCGCCCGGCAGCAAGCGCAGTTATCGCGTGCGCGCCGACGCGCTTGGCGGCTGGGCGTATCACTGCCATCTGCTCTATCACATGGAAGCCGGAATGATGCGCGAAGTGCGGGTGGAGGAGTCGGCATGAGCATGGTCAGCGTGTCCCTACTGAATCGCACGGCGCTCGCGATCGCAGTTGCCATGGGGCTGGTGGCCGGTCCTGTGTCGGCGCAGGTGATGGACCACTCGAAGATGAAGATGTCGATGCCGATGCCGAAACCCGCACCTAAGGCAGCCGCTCCGGCGAAGAAAGTGGCCGTCAAGGCGCCGGCCAAAAAGGCAGCGGCTAAAAAAGTGCAGCCGAAGAAGAAGCCCACGGCTGCGACCAAGCCTGTCATGGATCATTCGATGATGCAGGGCATGGATCACTCGAAAATGCCGATGCCGGCCGACGATACGTCGATGGAGGGAATGGACCACTCGACGATGCCGATGCCGGCCGACGGTTCGATGCCGGGAATGGATCACGCCGGCATGGCGATGGCCCCGACCGAGCCTCGCGAGCCAATCCCGGTGCTGACGGCGGCCGATCGTGCGGCTGCGGTGCCACCCGCACATGGACACAGCGTGCACGACAACAGTATCCAGAACTTCGTGATGCTGGATCGCCTTGAAGCCTGGAACGCAAACCCGGGTACCGGCTTCCAATGGGACGGCAGCGCCTGGATCGGCACCGACCTTAACCGGCTTTGGCTTCGCAGCGAAGGAGAGCGGATCGGCGGCAAGCTGGAGAGCGCCGACCTTCAAGTGCTTTACGGACGGAGCGTTGCCACTTGGTGGGATTTAGTCACTGGGATACGCCACGACTTCAAGCCGGGCGCGTCGCAGGACTTCGTCGCGTTTGGTGTGGTGGGTCTGGCTCCTTACAAATTCGAGGTCGAGGCGACTGGATACATCGGTCAAGGTGGTCAGACGGCGGCGCGTTTTGAGGCCGAATACGAGACCTTGCTGACCAATCGCCTGATCCTGCAACCACGGGTCGAGGTCAACCTGTACGGAAAGAACGATGAGCGGCGTGGCATTGGCGCCGGACTCAGCACGGTCGAGGCTGGCCTGCGCCTGCGCTATGAATTCACCCGCAAGTTCGCGCCTTACATCGGTGTAGTCCGCGAGCGAGCGTTTGGTCACACTGCGAATTTCCGGCGAGTGGACGGTGAAGCCACCAATGACACCCGCATCGTCGCGGGCCTGCGACTCTGGTTCTGAGAGGGATAAATACATGAAATCGCACACCCGCCATATCATCGTTACCAGCGCCGTGCTTGGCGCGATTGCCGTCACCGCCGGCGTTTTTGCGTGGACTGGCATTTACAACATCGGCGCGGACGACGCGCATACCAAGCCTGTCTATTCAATGCTGCAGATGGCGCGCGAGCGTTCCATCACCGCCCGATCCAGGAAACTCCACCCGTCGCCCGATCTCAACGACGCCGCACGAATCCGCCAAGGAGCGGGCAACTACAACGCCATGTGCACTGGCTGCCATCTCGCCCCGGGCATGGCAGAGACCGAGTTGAGCAAGGGCTTGTATCCCGCCCCGCCGAATCTGTCCACGGCCGACATGCAGGATCCGGCTCACCATTTCTGGGTGATCAAGCACGGCATCAAGGCCTCTGGCATGCCGGCATGGGGCAAGAGCATGAGCGATGACTACATCTGGAATATGGTGGCGTTCCTGCAGCAGCTGCCCAAGCTCAACGAAGAGCAGTACAAGGCCATGGTTGCCAGCAGCGGTGGGCATTCGCACGGCGGCGGCGAGACCGCCCCGCATGACGACGGCGACGGCCACCACGACGGGGAGATGGAAGGCATGCACATGGATGAATCCAAGCCGCATTCGCACCCTGCCGGAACTCCGGCACACGACGACTCGGCCGGTGATCACCCCGACACGCCGATGGATACCAAACCAATCGATGAGTCCAAGCCACACTCACACCCACCGGGCACGCCTGCGCACAACGACAGCGCGCCCGCGCCGTCAGCATCAAGTGACTCCAAGCCTGCCGAAGATGGCCACCACCACGAGCACTGACGCTTGGAGGAATCACGCATGACATGGCAAGTTGAGCGCGTCGGAGATGCCGGCCAAGCATCACGGCATGTAAGTCCTACGGGTGCGGCCAGCCTTTTAGTCGCCGCGCCCATGTCGTTCTCTTCGTGCAGTGTTATGAGGCTCGCTTTTTCAACCAAGGAGATGCGTCATGCGATCAAAGGCAGCGCAATGGATTTTTGGCATAAGCGCAACGTTGCTGCTGGGCGGCTGCGTCGCTGCTGAGCAGGAACAGACCGAGCATGACCCGACAAAAAGCGCCGACCAATCTTATTCCGGCTGGTACATGGAGAGTGCAGGCCAGCGCACCTTCCAACCCTGTGGACAGGCGCAACGGTTGCGCGTGATCTCAGCCGCGGATTTGCCTGCCAAGGCCAAAGCCTTCGGCCTGCAGACGAACACGCCGGTGTATGTGAAATTGACCGGATCCAATCAGGGTGACTTGTTCACCGTATCGCGCGTCGAACAATTTGGCTCTCCAACCCCTGTACGCAACTGCGCGATGGACGGCGTGGTGATACCGGCGCGCGGGCAACAGTGAACAAGCGAATCAATCAACTGGAGTTGGCCCGATGAAACCCGTACATCCGATCCTGGTGCACTTCCCCATCGCGTTGCTGTCACTGTCCGTGGCAGCCGACCTGATTGGATATTTCGCCGATGTCGCCTCGCTGCGCGACACTGGCTGGTGGGCGTTGCTGGGTGCCGCTCTCGGTGGCATCGCTACCGCCGGCGCAGGCGTGTATGACATGAAGCGTGCAGATATTGCCGAAGAGGTCCATCATCGCGTGCACCGCCACATGAAAGTCGGCCTGGTGCTGGTGGCGGCGATCATTGGCCTGACACTCTGGCGCTGGAGCGTGCAGTCGGCAGGCGGTATCGTGCCGATGTTCTATCTTGATCTGGCCGTGTTGACCGTCGCATTGGCTGCCTTCCAAGGCTGGCTAGGTGGTGAACTGGTTTATACCGACGGGGTTTTCGTCGCACAAGAAACGCCAGTCGAGAAAAATGACCCGGACGGCGGAAAGACCAAGGATCACGGTCACCATCATTGAATTTGCCTGCAAGGTCGGTGCTTGCGGCACCGCCTGGCCTGATGTTGGGACGTTAATCGAGGCCAACAGGAGTACTCCATGCTGATCCGACCCTTTGACATCTTTGTTCATGCTTGGCTGGTGCTGGCGGTACTGTCTGCTGCCTATGTCGCATGGGACCAGTTCCGCGGGAATCCCGAACCTGTCGTCATGAAGTGGGGATTCGTGCTGGTCACCCTGTACATGGGGCCGATCGGACTACTGCTGTACGTGATGGCGGACAAGGAGCCCAGCCCCGGCACCCACGAGGAGTTCATCAAACCGTTGTGGAAGCAGGGCGTGGGCTCGACCGTGCACTGCGTGGCCGGCGACGCCACCGGCATTATTGTTGCCG
>JBDSIA010000281.1:0-5642 GCA_039918175.1 Thermomonas sp. | reverse complement strand
ATTTCTTCCGGCGTGCCCAGGCGGCCGGTCGGTATATCGGCGACGATTTTTGCGCGCACTTCCTCTGGCACCGCCATCACCATGTCGGTGGCGATGTAGCCCGGCGAGATGGTATTCACGGTCACGCCGTTGCGGGCGTTCTCACGCGCAAGCGAAATGGTGAAACCGTGCATGCCGGCCTTGGCCGCGGCGTAATTGGCCTGGCCGTATTGCCCCTTGAGTCCGTTGATCGAGCTGATCTGGATGACGCGTCCCCACTTGCGCTCGCGCATGCCCTCGATCACTGGGCGGGTGACGTTGAACACCGAATTGAGGTTGGTGTTGATCACGTCGCCCCACTGGTCGGCCTTCATCTTGTGGAAGGTGCCGTCGCGGGTGATGCCGGCGTTGTTGACCAGGATGTCGACCGGACCTAGCTTGGCTTCGAGTTCGCGCACCATGGCTTCAGCTTCGATCGGGCAGGTCACGTCCCCCTTGACCAGCGTGACGTCATAGCCGTCAGCCTTCATTTGCTCCTGCCAAGACTTGGCTCGCTCCTCGTTGCGATAGTTGGACGCCACGTTGTGGCCCATGTCGGCCAGTCGCTTGACGATGGCGGTACCAATCCCGCCGGTACCACCGGTCACGAGGGCGATTCTGGATGTCATCGGGTTCTCCTGGAGGATGCTGCGAAAACGATCATTCTAGTCGTGCGATGTTGCAACAGCGTTGTGCACTGCGGCGGATGCGGGCGGCGGCTGGAGCGGGATCAGGCTGGGTCGGAAGGCGTGCACGGCAGCATCGAGGAACTCGGTCGGCGCCCGTATGCAGGGCTTGGCCAAGGGCGCTTGGCCAAGGCAACGCCAGAGTACATGCAGGGTGGGCAGGGGATTGCCTGCATCGACCGGGAAAGCGGCATCCGACTTCGAAAGCTTGCGGCCTTGGGCGTCCAGCAGTAGCGGCAGATGCGCATACCTCGGCGTGGGCAGGCCCAGCGCGCGCTGCAACAGGATCTGGCGCGCGGTGGAGTCGAGCAGGTCGGCGCCGCGGACCACGTCGCTGATGGCTTGCGCCGCATCGTCCACCACCACCGCCAATTGGTAGGCCCACTGCCCATCGGCGCGCAGCAGGACGAAATCGCCGACATCGCGATCCACCCTCTGGGCCACCCGGCCATGCACGAGGTCGTCGAAGCGGATCTCGCAACCGTCCTGTACGCGCAGGCGGATCGCCGGATCAGGGCGTTGCGGAGCTCCTACGCAGCGACGATGGATGCCGCCCGCATCAGCCAGTTCGGTGCGGCTGCAATAGCACTCGAAAGCCAGGCCACCGGCGATCAATCGATCCAGTGCTTGGCGGTAGAGGTGCCCGCGCTGGCTCTGGCTGACGGCCTCGCCGTTGTGCTGCAGTCCGAACCTCGCCAGGGTATCCAGTTGCGAAGCGGCGGCGCCCGTGACTTCACGCGGCGGGTCGAGATCCTCGATGCGTACCAGCCATTGCCCGTCTGCCTGCCGGGCCAGCAGCCAGCCGCCAAGCGCGGCCAGCATCGAGCCCGCATGCAAGGGGCCGGTAGGCGAGGGCGCGAAGCGGCCGCGATAAGCATGGCAGGGAGGCGGCATGGCGATGCCCGCGTGCTGCAACTCAGCTGAAATCGTAGTTCATGTCCGGCCCGGTCGGGGCCAGGAAGTCGCCCTGCACGTAGTCGATACCGGCCGAGAACAGCATGGTCATGCTGGAGGCGTCCTGCACGCGCTCGGCAATGGTGCGGATGCCGCGCTCGGCGGCCTGACTGGCCAGATTCCGCACCTTCTGCTGGGATTCTGGACTCTTGGCCAGATCGTCCATGAACTGTGGGTCGAGTTTCAGGAAGGCGGGATCGAAATGTTGCAGCAACTGCAGCGAATTCAGGCCCGCGCCGAATTTCTCCAATGCGGTGCGCGCGCCGAAGCCGGCGATCGCAGTAGAGAACTCCTGCGCCGCGAGCAGGTTGGTGAACACCTTTGCCTCAGCGATCGCCAGCACCAATTGGTCGCCCGGTACGCCGGCGTCCGCCAGTGTCGTGGCGATGAAGCTCGCCATCTTGTCGTCCTGCAGGGCTTCCTGCGACAGAGCCAGCAGCAGGCTGGTGTGCTTGCCGGCGGCTTGGCGCTGGCTGATCAACTGCGCCGCACGGGTCACGGCCCAGCGGTCGATTTCGCCAAGCAAGGCATGCGCCTCGGCAATCGGCAGCCAGCGGTCGGATTCCACCGGTTCGCCATCGCTGCCCTGCATGTTCAGGAACAGTTCGTACATCTCGCGGCCATCGCCCTGCAGCGCGATCACCGGCTGGAAGTCGAGGCGGAAACCGTCGTTGTCCAGCGCATCGCGGATGCGCGCGACCCAGGCCGCAATGCGCTCTTCCTCGGCGCGATCCACTGCGCCCGAGTCGAACAACTCGTAGCGATTGCCGCCGACGCCAATTGCCGACACCACGCCCTGGCTGGCCTTGGCCAGCACCTGGCTGGTGCTGGCGATCTTTTCACCAATCTGCACACCACCAATACTGACCGTGGCATTGAGCGAACTATCGTCGACTTCCAGCACATGATCGGCGAACGCGGCACATACCCGGCCGGCAAGCGCCTTGGTCGCGACATGGTCGCTGTTGCGCACCAGAAGGGCCAACTGGTGGTCACCGAAGCGTGAGGTCATCGCGCCTTCGGCGACGCTGTCCAGGCGCTGTCCAAGCGCTGCGATCAGGTCGTCGGCGGCATCCAGCCCGATCACGTCCAGCAATTTGGCGTAGTGGTCGGGTTCGATCAGCAGCAGGCCATGCGCGGAGCCTTGCGATGCGGCCTCGGCCACCGCATCTTCCAGCGCTGCCAGAAAGGTGGCGCGGTTGTACAAGCCGGTGGCCTGGTCGCGTTGCTTGAGTTCCTTGACCTGGCGTGCCAACTCGGGATCGTGTTCGGCTTCCTGGCGGCGGAAGATCACCTGCTGGCAGTCTTCGCCCTCGTAGGTCGCGGCGGTGAACTCCATCACCGCCGGGAAGCCATTACCCTCGATATCGCGTGCGGTCAGTTCATAACTTGGTGGTGGCGCCTCGCCCTTGGACAGGCGCTTGAGCAGTTGCTTGAATCCGTCGACATCCGCGGTGGCCACCAGGTCGAGCAGCGACATGCCTTCGATCTCGTCGAAGGTCTCCAGGCCGAACATCTCCAGGTAAGCATGGTTGGCACGGATATGCATGCCTTCGTGGATGTAGGAGATCGGTTCGCGCGAAGAGTCGATAAGCGCATCGCAACGACGTTCGGTCTCGCGCTTCTGCGCCTCCAGGTGGCGCTGCGAGCGACGTGAGTCGAGGTCGTTCCATTCGGTGCGCACGGTCTTCAGGAACTGCTGCGGGCGACCACGCAAGGCAACCGCTTGCGCGCCCTGCGCCTGCACGCTGTCGAGGATTTCGTCGGTGATGCCGTCCAGCACGGCCAGCAGCGGCACGTCGCGGCCGCAGCCCATCACCACCGCCGCCACTTCGTTGAACGGAAGCTGGGTCGAGGCATATTCGGCCAGCACCAGGTCGACCGTTTGCTGCCCGAGCATCTGCGCCAGTTCGTCCAGCGACTCGGGTCGCAGCGGACGGACTGCGATACCGGCGTTGCGCAAGCTGCTGACGAGGGCTTCCGCCTCGTTGACCTGGTCGTCGACGAGCATCAATCGTAGTGCGGTGTCCTTGCTGATCGCCATGACGTCAGAAGCTCTGCAATCCGTGCCTGAAGGGGAAAGGCTACATCATCCGGCGGTTGCGTGGCCTTCGCTTGCCCTCAATGGGCTCTTGCCAGGTGCCCCGGCGATCTCGCGCACGAGTCGCGGCAGCAGATAGCCGGGCAGGCGCGCGGCAAGCGCCGCGTGCAGGGACAGTGCCTGCGCATCGCCGATCTCGAAGTGGGCGGCGCCGCTGACCCGGTCCAATTGGTGCAGGTAATAGGGCAACACGCCGGCCTGGAAGCCGCGTTCGCACAGGTCGGCAAGTGCATCGACGGAATCGTTGACCCCGCGCAGCAGCACGGCCTGATTGAGCAGGGTGGCGCCGACTGCACGCAATGCGGCCATGGCCGCGTCGACCGAGTCATCGAACTCGTTGGCGTGGTTGGCGTGGATGACCACCGTGATGGGCCACGGCAGGCTGCGCAGCCATGCCAACAGGCCGGCATCCACGCGTTCGGGCAGGACCACCGGCAAGCGGGTGTGGATGCGCAGGCGGCGGATATGCGGGATCGCGCGCAAGGCATCGGTCAGCTCGGCGAGCTTGTGGTCAGCCAGCGAGAGTGGATCGCCGCCGGAGAGGATCACTTCGTGCAGCGTCGGGTCGTCGGCGATGATCGCGACCGCTTCGCGCCAGCCAGCCGCCGCTGCGGAGTCTTCGGCGTAAGGGTAGTGGCGGCGGAAGCAGTAGCGGCAGTGCACGGCGCAGCTGCCGGTGGCGATGAGCAGGGCGCGTCCCTGGTATTTGTGGATGACCCCGCCGCCGCGCCGGGCCTCGGCATCGCCCACCGCATCCAGTTCGAAGCCGGGCACGATGCGGTCTTCCTCGTCTAGCGGCAGCACTTGGCGCAACAGCGCATCGTTCGGGTCGCCATGACGCATGCGTGCGACGAAGCCGCGCGGCACCCGTAATGGGAACTGGCTGGTCGCGGACAGATTGCCCGCCTGAGACGCGAGTCCGAGCAGTCCCAGCAGTTCGACCGGATCGCACACGGCGTCGCGCCATGCCTGTCGCCAGTCCGGCGCGATGGCCTTGGAACGCGGGGCGACGGGCTGCAAGGTGGGTTGTCCAGCGGGTATCATGTGCGGCTTCGATCCAGACTGTTCCGGTGTTTCCGGAACTCCGAACTACCTATTTTAGCCGCCCGGCGGGTGGCGCTGAGGAGTACCCATGGCCAGCTTGGGCCTGAACGACGTCAAGAGCGGGCAGAAGATCATTATCAACAGCGAGCCCTGCGTCATCACTGACTGCGAATACGTCAAGCCCGGCAAGGGCCAGGCCTTTACCCGCATCAAGTACCGCTTCATCAAGAGTGGCCGCGTGGTCGAGCTGACCATGAAGGCCACCGACTCGCTGGAAGTGGCCGATGTGGTCGACACTGACATGCAATTTCTCTATGCCGATGGCGAGCATTGGCACTTCATGAACCCGGAAAGCTTCGAGCAGGTGCAATGTGACAAGGCCGGCATGGGCGGCGCGGAGAAGTGGCTGAAGGGCGAGGAAGAGTGCGTGGTGACGCTGTGGAACGGCGTGCCGATTGCGGTGCAGCCGCCGAATTTCGTCGAACTCAAGATTGCCGAGACCGACCCCGGCGTGCGTGGTGACACTTCGGGCGGCGGCGGCAAGCCGGCCACGCTGGAAACCGGCGCGGTGGTACGCGTGCCCTTGTTCGTTGGCCAGGAAGAAACCATCAAGGTCAATACGCGCACGGGCGAATACGAGTCGCGGGTCAAGTAAGCGATGACTGACGCCGCCCGGCAAGCCTGCGACGTTCTGATCGAAGCCGGCTGGGTGGTGCCGGTGATCCCGCACGGTGTGGTCCTTGAGGATCACGCCGTTGCCATTTCCGGCAGCCTGATCGTGGCGGTGTTGCCCATCGGCGAGGCGCGTTCGCGATTCGCACCTGCCGAAACGGTGTCGC
>JBDSIA010000280.1:0-3507 GCA_039918175.1 Thermomonas sp. | reverse complement strand
GCGGCAGGCCTGGTGACCAACGAACGCGAGGGGCGCGTGATCCGCATACGCGCCGACTTCGAGCGCATGAACGACCTACTCGGCTTCCTGACCGAAAACTGTTGTGGCGGGAAGCCCTGCACGCCGAATGCCAGGACCAAACCCCAAATCAAATCCAGGTCGCGCTGACCTCCCGAAAGTGGAATTCCCATGAACGATAAAACCCATAACGTTCTGTTCTTGTGCACCGGCAATTCCGCGCGCAGCATCATGGCCGAAGCTATCCTCAACGTGCTCGGCAAGGGCCGCTTCAAGGCCTACAGCGCGGGCAGCCTTCCGAGCGGTCAGGTGCAACCGATGGCAAGGGAACTTGCCGAGGCCATCGGCTATGACGCCAGCCTGGTCCGCAGCAAGAGCTGGGATGAGTTTTCCGGCGAGGGCGCCCCGGAAATGGACATCGTGATCACCGTTTGCGACAACGCCGCCGGCGAAGCTTGCCCGCTCTGGCTGGGTCATCCGGCGCTTGCGCATTGGGGTGTGCCAGATCCGGTCGCAGCAACCGGCGACGAAGGCGCACGTCGCCACGCCTATACGGCTGCATTCGCGACGCTGCGCCTGCGCATCGAGTTGCTGCTGTCGCTGCCGCTGCAAAGCCTGGATCGTCTTGCGGCGCAAACCAAGCTACGCGATATCGGCGCGGTCGGCCTATGACCTCGCAAAAGCTGCTGTCCGAGTTCTTGGCGACCGGCCTGCTGCTGGTCACGGTGATCGGCTCCGGGATCATGGGTGAGCGCCTGGCTGGCGGCAATGATGCGATCGCCCTGCTCGCCAACACGCTGGCGACGGTCGGCGGCCTGTACATATTGATCGAAGTCTTCGGGCCGGTCAGCGGCGCGCACATGAATCCTGCGGTCAGCGCGGTCATGGCCGCGCGCGGAGACCTGCCTGGTCGGCTATTGATGGGCTACGTGTCGGTGCAGTTGGCAGGCGCGGTCTGTGGGGCATGGCTGGCGAACGCGATGTTCGACATGCCGGTACTCGAACTTTCAACCAAGGCGCGTACCGGCAGCGGGCAATGGCTGGGCGAGGTCGTTGCGACCGCAGGGCTGATCCTGGTGGTGCTGCGCGCGCCCCCGGCGCGGGTTGCGGCTATGGTCGCCGCATATATCGGGGCGGCGTACTGGTTCACGTCGTCCACATCGTTCGCCAATCCCGCCGCTGCGTTCGGACGCATGTTCAGCGACAGCTTCGCCGGGATCGCGCCCTTCGATGCGCCCGGTTTCGTCATCGCCGAGGTGATCGGAGCGGCGTTGGGTGTCGCGGTCCACAAGCTGCTTGGGAAAGATCCGGCTGAGTGATTCGATCCCGTTTCAGAAGGCCGCATGGACGTTGTTGACGTCCTGACAATCGAGCAACTCACGACAACGATGTCTGCGGGCCGCTGAGCCAATCCGGCAACGACAGCAACAACTACCCCGGAAGCTAAAGCAGCAATGGACCTGCCTGGATCCTGCAGACGGTGCTGCCGACGAGCCTCCACTTTCAGCTACTTACTCGCAGATGTGTTGAGTGCGGAGCTACATCAAAAATGCCCGCTTGCCTTGCGTTTTTGTGCGCTAGAGTGGCACTTCCCTGACTCGGCCCCGCGCGGGAGCATCACGCCATGGATGACATGAATGAAGTGCAAGCCCGTCACTACATCCACACGCTGCTGACGACAATGGCTGGGGCCGAGGGCTCCGACCTGTTCATCGCCCACGACTTCCCGCCCAGCATGAAATCTCACGGGCAAATGACGCCGATGGGCACGGAAAAGCTCACTGGCGAGATCACTGCGCAGCTGGCACGGTCGCTGATGAATGCCAAGCAGCGCGACGAATTCGAAAAAGACATGGAGAGCAATTTTGCGATCGCGCTGCCGGGGGTATCGCGCTTTCGCGTCAATGTGTTCATGCAGCAGGGATATGTGAGCATGGTGATGCGGACGATTGCCGCAGAAATTCCCAACTTCGAAAAGCTGCGCCTGCCGGAAATCCTCAAGGACGTAGTGATGAACAAGCGCGGCCTGGTGCTGCTGGTCGGCGCTACCGGCTCGGGCAAGTCAACTTCCTTGGCGGCGATGGTCGACCACCGCAACCGCACGTCGGCCGGACACATCATCACAGTCGAGGATCCGGTTGAATACGCGCATATCTCGGCCAAGTCACTGGTGACCCACCGCGAAGTGGGCGTTGACACGTTGAGCTGGCACCACGCCTTGAAGAACACGCTGCGCCAAGCCCCGGACGTGATCCTGGTTGGCGAGATCCGTGATTCGGAAACGATGGAACACGCCATCGCTTTTGCCGAAACCGGTCATCTTTGCCTGTCCACGCTGCACGCCAACAGCGCATCGCAGACGATGGAACGCATCGTGAATTTTTTCCCCGAGGAACGCCGGGCCCAGTTGTTGATGGACCTGTCGGCGAACCTGCGCGCGATCATTTCGCAACGGCTGGTGCGCACCGAGGACGGCAATGGCCGCGTGGCCGCGATCGAGATCCTGCTGAATACGCCGACCATCGCCGAGAAGATCTTCAAGGGCGAGTTCGGGGAGCTGAAAGGCGTGATGAACAAGTCACGCGAGCTGGGCATGCGCACCTTCGACTGGGCGCTGTTCGAGCTCTACAACGAAGGCCTGGTCGGCTACGACGAAGCGATCCGCAATGCGGACTCCGCCAACGAGTTGCGCCTGAACATCAAGCTCAAGAGTCAACGCGGCGAGCCGCAAGCCGCAGCCGGGCTGGCGCTGGAGCTTCACAACGCGCCGACCCCCGAGGAGACCGAGGAACTCCGCAAGGAAGAGCTGCGCAAGCAACAGGATAAGCGCGACGAGATCGAGTTGCAGCGGATGTTGTCTGCAAAGCAGGCGTAGGGCCTGACCTATCGCTTACGCCGCTTGCCTGCGCATGCGGTAGGCTGTCGTTGGGAATCCTCACTGCAGGATGCGCGGAATGGAACACACCGCGAGCAATCGCCGGATGCTTGGCCCGCGGGCAGACGTCCTGATGCTGGCGGCGATTCTGTTCGGCCTCGCGTCAGTTTCCATCACGCTGACCCGCAGTCCCGGAATCCCTGCGGTAGTCTGGCTCGGCAACGGCGTGCTCGTGGGCTGGTTGCTCACACGCCCGATGTCCCGCTGGCCGATGACGTTGGCGGCTGGGTTCATCGGCGAGTGGTTGGCCCACGTCTTGATCGGGGACGGTTGGTGGTTCGCGAGCAGCGTGACTTGCATCAACCTGATCGAGGTCCTGATCGTCGCCTGGATCGTCAAGCGTCGCATTCCTGACTTCAATGATCCACGTGCCTGGCTGGAGGTCGGCGCGGTCTCGAGCGGCGCCACACTGTTGGCGTGTGTCGTGTCGGGGCTTCTAGCGGCTGCATTATCTTGGGGCCCCGAAGGCCCCAACTGGCTCGGAGTCTTGCTGGTGTGGTTCAGCGTGCACGTGGTGGGCATGGTGCTAATGGCCACACTGGTCACGGTGCTCC
>JBDSIA010000279.1:0-1508 GCA_039918175.1 Thermomonas sp. | reverse complement strand
TGCTGGCTCCGGGTATCATGGGGACTTTCGCCGCGGATGCTCCAGCAATGACCGTCGCCGCCACGTTTGAAATCGAATACCTGCAATACCTCAGGCCGGACGGCAGCCTGTCCGGCCCGATGCCGACCGCCGTGCCCAATGCCGATGCATTGCTGCCGCTGTTCAAGCAGATGCTGTATGTGCGCACATTCGACACCAAGTCGATTGCCCTGCAACGCACCGGCAAGCTCGGTACCTATGCCGCCTGCCTGGGACATGAGGCCACTCACGTCGGCATCGGCGCTTCAATGCGTCCCGAAGATGTATTCGCGCCGAGCTATCGCGAATATGGCGCGCAGTTCATGCGCGGGGTGAAGCCGCGCGAGGTGCTGATGTACTGGGGCGGCGATGAGCGTGGCAACGATTTTGAAGGCCCGCGCAACGACTATCCGTGGTGTGTGCCGATTTCCACCCAATGCCTGATGGCCGCCGGCGCTGCGCTCAGCTTCAAACTGCGCAAGCAGGATCGCGTCGCGGTCGCGACCTGCGGAGACGGTGGTTCGTCGAAGACGGATTTCTATGCGGCACTCAATTCGGCCGGCGCGTATTCGCTGCCGTTGATCCTGTGCGTGATCAACAACGGCTGGGCGATCAGCGTGCCGCGTGCGGCGCAGACCGGCGCCGAGACACTGGCGCAGAAGGGCATCGCCGGTGGGCTGCATTGCCTGCAGGTGGACGGCAACGATCTGGTGGCGGTACTCGAAAGTATGCGTCGCGCCCACGAACGCGCGCGCAGCGGCGAAGGCGGCAGCGTGATCGAGTTCATGACCTATCGCCTGCATGACCACACCACCGCTGACGACGCACGTCGTTATCGCGGCGAGCAGGAAGTGAAGGATGCCTGGCTAAAGGAGCCTTTCCTGCGCCTGCGCAAGTACCTGACCGATCAGAAACTGTGGGACGAGGCCCAGGAAAAGGCGTGGATCGAGGAATGCGGCAAGTTGATCGACGTCGAAATCAATGCCTACCTGGAATGCCCGGTGCAGCCGGTCGAGGCAATGTTCGACTTCCTCTACGCTGAGCTGCCGGAAGAGTTGATTGCGCAACGTGCGGCTGCTGTTGCTCTGGAGAAGCGCTCATGAGCGATGCAACCCCAATAGCACTGATCGAAGCGATTACCCAAGCCCTCGCATACGAGCTGCGCAACGACGACAGCGTCGTGGTGCTGGGCGAGGATGTCGGCATCAACGGCGGCGTGTTCCGCGCCACCGCCGGACTTTCGGCTACGTTCGGCACCGAGCGCGTGCTGGACACACCGCTGGACGAAACCACGATTGCCGGCCTGACCGTCGGCATGGCATCACAAGGCATGAAACCGATTGCCGAAGCGCAGTTCGACGGCTTCATGTACCCGATGGTCGACTTCATCGTCTGCCACGCCGCGCGCATGCGCTACCGCACGCGCGGTCGACTGAGCTGCCCGATGGTGCTGCGGGTGCCGTGGGGCGGTGGCATCCGTGCGCCGGAAC
>JBDSIA010000278.1:0-13187 GCA_039918175.1 Thermomonas sp. | reverse complement strand
GGCGATCGTGGCGCCGTCCGTCGTGAACAGCACACCGTCGACGCCCTCGAGATTGCAATCTTCGTTGAGGCTGGCTGCACCCTCGGTGGAGACTGGCCCAGAACGCGCCAGTTGCTTTTCATTTGGCAACTGGGGCGAATAAGCTGATGTAGAGCCGGGGGTGGGCTGCGCCGGCGAGCTTGAAGCGCCATCATTGCCACATCCTGCAAGGGCGGTGAGCACAACGCACGACAGGGCGGCCAAGATTTTCATTGCTCTTTCCTTAGCTGGGATTGCAAGCACTAGCGGGGTCTGCGGGCCATCAGCACTGAAGGCATCATCAGTCCATCAGTTCCGTATCGATAGTTATTGGTAAGAAATCCACAAAGCGGTGCGTAACACACGCCATAACGGATATTTTCAAACCCCGCACGCACCAGCAGTTCGCCAATGTCGGCGCCGAAATTGTAGTACGTGTAGATGCCTTGCGGACGCAGTCCATCGCCGTGGTATTCGGCAGGCAGTAACTCCTCCAGAGTTCCGTCCTCACGCAGGCGCCCGCGGACGAGGGTGTTGGGCAACCACGGGAACCATGGCATGGTAAACAGGGTTATCCCGCCAGGACGCAGTACCCGAAATATTTCCGAGAACGCCCGCGCCGCATCCGCCACGTGCTCCAGCACGTCGTTGTGAATCACCCCGTCCAGCGATGCGTCTGCGTAGCTGAGGCGCAGCAAATCCTCATGGCGGGCGATCTCGACGCCGCCATCCCGGCCTAGGCGTTCGGTCATGGTTCCAGGAGCGATGGCGGGATCAAAGTATTCCGACAATCGGGCATCGGGCCAGCGTCGCTCCATCGCGGCCGCGAACGGTGAAAATGCCTCCATGACGGCCAGTTGCCGGTCATTTGAGCGAAATAGCCCCGTCGCCGCCAACAGTAGCAACCGTGATCGTGCATTCAGTCCACACGCCTGGCAGACCATGCCTTCGCGAAGATTGATATGCGTTCCGAGCATGGCACCGCCGAACACGGTAAACGGCGCCATGCGTTCGCAGTTCACGCAATACCCCTCCACCATCGGCATGCCTGCGATGTGGTCCTCGATCGCGTTCATGCGCTCCAGGTCCAGGGCGGCGGCGCTGGTCACGGCGCCCGCGGATTCAAACCAGGCGATATTTGGATAGATCGCGGAGTCCAACACGTCTCAATAATCCTTGTGGCCGGGATGCCCGCTCGCAAGAAGCGGCGCAAACCGGTCGTCCGCATGAATTGATCCAGATCCAGCAGCATCCAGCGACAAGTATCGATACAGGAATTCCGCATAGCGGATCGCGGCCGCATCGACCGTTGGGTCAGTTGCATGTTGGCGTCTGAGCCGCTCCTGCATCCGCAAGATTTCTTGTAGATGGGGCGCTTGGTCAGAACCGATCGTGACGCTGCCAGGGTGACGGCGATGGGCATTGAGCGATTCAGGCGAAAAAGCCAGGGATCCCAATTCAAGCAACCGCGTATACAACAGCCAGTCACCCGCGATCCGATATCCGGCGATTTCCTCGACATCGCGCTCGATCACCTCAAGCAGCTCCTTGCGTTTGAACAGCACCGCGCTGACGTTGGGAATGGTGTTCTTCACCGCCAATCCATGGCTGAGTTCTTCCGCAAGCTCTGCCAGGAAAGGCGATTGCCATCGCTCCCGGCCGAATGCCTCGACATAGTCGAGATAATCCTTGGCGATTTCATTGCCAGAATCGTCTATTTGGCGAGATTGCGCGTAGCTCATCACCGCGTGCCCATCTCGTAGCTGCGGCAACAGGGTTTCCAGCAGTCCTGGTTCGGCCAAGTCATCTGCCTCGGCAATCCAGATGTAATCGCCTTTTGTCAGGCGGATACCTCGCAGCCACTGACGAAATACCGAACCGGAGTTTTGCTTGGACGCATCAACCCGCAAAGGGACGCTCAAGCGCGCGCGCAAGCGATCCAGGACCGCGAGGCTGTCGTCGCTGGAGGCATCGTCCAGCACGATGACTTCGTAGATCGGAACCGTCTGGGCCAGCACACTTGCAATCCGCTCCGGGAGATAACGCCCGTAGTTATAGTTGGGAATCACCACCGAGATGCGCGGCAAGTCGATGTCCAAAATTTGCAGCAAGTCAAAGACGTAATGGCGGAAACAGCGTTCCTGTTCAACGAAACTGCGCCCGGCATCACCGAGCGCTCGACGCCTGGTATCGTCGCCCAGCAGTTCCAGACACAGCCGACTGAATGCCTCGGTGTCGAGGTGCGCCGCCAGCGCACCGCCAGTTTCCTCTAGCAGGCTTTCGAAACCGCCCACACCGAGGAATCCGATCACCGGGATGGCGGCATCAAACGCCTCCATCACCACGGAAGGATATGGATCTTCACGCGAGGTCAGCGCATAAAGATCTGCGCCGGCATAGAACTCGTCGGTGTCCGGATGCCTGCCGACCAAATGAAACCTGTCACCGAAGCCACTGGCTTCAATGGCTTTGTCGATCTCGCCCTGGATCGTCAAGTCCGGATGGCCCACCCATACAAACTGCGCCAGCGGGTTGGCGGACATCACCTGCCGACCAATGTCGATGAACAAGTCGATCCCCTTGCGCGCATCTGCGTAACCGACGCACAACACAACCTGCGCATCGGCACCCAGACCTAACCGAGCTCGCAGCGCGCGCCGCGCCTGTCCATGGGCAGCGTCGCCCACGAATCGGTTGCGCTTGTAGAGGCCCTGCGGCCGAATGACCGCATGGGGATCGGGCAAGGCTGCGAACTGCCGAAATCCGTCAAGCACTTCGCCTGCCGCAAAGACAACTCGTTCCGCTTTGTTGGCGATCTGGACGACTTCCGACTCAAGATGGTTCTGAAGGATCACCCCGGGAAGTTCGTGCACCAGACTCACGCAGCGAATGCCTGCATCCGCAAGCGCCGCCAGGCATTCACCACCCACGACGGTATTTACGATGGCCGCGGTCACTCCCGATGCGACGAGCCTCCGAGCCAGCGCATCAAGCGCCTCGCGATCGCGCGTGACGTGATGCACCGTCGCGGCCGCTTCGAACTGGCTTGTAAGCTCACCCTCGCCCAAAAGCACTGCTTGCACGTCAATCCCCAGCGATGCCATCTCCACGAGCAGATTCAAGGCCAGGTACTGCGCACCGTGCGGATGCGCGTCATGCGACACCACCACGACCGAGGACGCGTGACGACGAGCGACCGACGGGGCTAGGACATTTCGCGTGGCCTGCAGGTACGCATATCCGAAGTGGCGATCAGGTTCCAGGTATGCACCTTCCGCCCATTCGTTCCACGCATTGATGAACACCATCGACTCGCTGCCTACTGGATGCTTTATCGAGTACTCGACAGCGTCCGCCAACCACTCCGCGTACAGCGCAGGGGTTGAATGTGCGTATGTATAACCGCGGCCGGGCTTGCGTGCTTCATTATCCCAGCCCGGAAATACACCCCGAATCAGCGGGTAGTCGGGTACCGGCATCCGCCGCCCCGCACTCACGATCTCCGCGTAGTCAATGACATAACCCTGGTAATCAGGATTGATGATCGAAAGTTGGTCGTTGATGCACGAGAGCCCACGACCGAGCTTGTGGGGTGGAAACTCGATCGCCGCATCAAAACCGTACGTTCGCGGATCATCCACGTCGAACTGCGCCATCGCCAGGAAAATCTCGCCGATCCCGTGTTCACGGCAATAGGTTCGCCAATGCTCGGCCGTTCGCTTCGCATCGGGCAGCAGCGAAGGACGATAGACCATCACCAGTGGATGACCGTTGACCCTGATATAGCGGGGGTCGCGCAGGTATTCGGCAAGGTCCTGGATGAATGCCTCGTCGCTTGCATCGCAATGGTTCTGACCAAGCAGGATGTCGTCCTCGGCACCATCCCAGCGCCGTGTCCAGTTCTCATTCGCCCAGCACAGGCAGAAGGGGAAATCGATGGCGGGATCAGACACGAACTGATCCAGTGGACGTTCGAGCAGCCGACGGCCCGCGAACCAGTAATAGTGGAAACAGAAGCCATGCACGCCGTGGAGCCGCGCCAGCTCAATCTGGCGCTGCATCACTTCGGCCAGGCGCAGATCGTAGAACCCTAGTTCCCCGGGCAACTTCGGTTGTTGGTGACCAACAAACTGCGGCACCGCCTTCGAAACGTTGGTCCATTCGGTGAATCCACGCCCCCACCAGAGATCGTTCTCGGCAATCGGGTGGAACTGCGGCAAGTAGAAAGCGATCGCCTTTGCCACCACGGAAATGGGTGGAACTGCATGAGCGAGTGGAACGTAGGCATCGGTCGGTTTTGCAAGCTGCGACTTGAATAACTCAGCGGTCCATCTCCGCACGGCATCGGCATCGTTCAGGCGTTCGGGAACGGGCAAAGCACTGGACAAGGCTTGGTAGCTATTGGATTGTTCGACCTCGAATGCCTGCCAACGCTTGAAGGAATTCGTTGACCGCAGCAATGGCTCGAAGGTGAGAATAAGCGCACGTTTCCACGCAAGCCGGGTGTCCCAGGACACTGGCAAAGCCAGGTAAAGACCACGCATGGCGCGCCCAGCCAGTGAACGCAGGCTCACGCGCCAGTCCCACTCATGCGCGACAACCAGCGCAACCACGCGGTCATGCGCCAACTTCGAGAACGACGCATTAGATCCAAGTCACCAGTCAGTTGTTCGATGCGGGCTCCACTCTCGGCCAATCTGGACTCAAGCCCCACCATGGCATTCTCATGTTGTACTTGGGTTTGCTCTTTCAGCTCGAGTGCGTTCCTGCGTTCCTGTTCGAGCGCCTCGGCATGCTAACGGTACTCATCCAGTCCGTGCATGGCGGACGCAAGCTGGTGCCCAACGCTGGTTAACTCGCATTGCGTGAGGCGCAATGAATCTTCCAGGGCATGGTTGGCTCGCGACATTTCGGCAGCTGCGGCGACCAGCGATTTCCTTTCCTGCTCGAGTGCCTCTGCATGGCCTCTATATTCATCCAGACCCTCCTGGACGCCCGCAAGCTGCAACGCAAGTTGACATGCCAGGGCTTGTTGCTCGATCGCATGACCCAGTGCCTCGAACTCCAGGCGTATATCATCGACGGCGTCTGCTTCCAGCGATGCGAGACGGGACACGGCGATTGGGGGGCGGGCACCGACCAACGCGATGCCCAGGCCATGTGCATGCTGGAACTGGAAGGTAGGATATTTCCCGCGAATCTCGGCCCAAAGGCGCCAGACCCCGAATCCCCGCCCCGTTTCAGTAATGTCATGGAAAAGAACAACCCCACACTCGCTCAACTTGGGCAACCAGCTCTCGAAATCGTGACGCACTGCTTCATACGTGTGCAGTCCATCGATGTGCAACAAATCTACTGAGCCATCCGCGAACTCGTCAAGCGCCTGGTCGAAGGTCATCCGCATCAGCGTGGAGAATTGCCCGTAGGCGCTGTCGTGCTCGGCGCGCAGGGCATTGATCACGTCGTCACCATAGAAGCCGGCATGTTCATCGCCGGACCAGGTATCGATTGCATTGCATCGGGTTTCGAGTCCGTAATCCGACACGGCTTGGGCGAATGCCAGGAAGGAAGCCCCGCGGTGTGTTCCCAATTCAACGAAGCACTGCGGCCTCGCCGCCAACATGATCCAGCCCGCAAACGGAATGTGACCGGTCCAGGCGCTGGCTGCCAGATGACGGGGCCGCAGATACATGCCCGCATTGCGCACGAAGCCTTGGTGCATTTCATCGCCAGCCCGATCGGAGATCGTCGACTTACTCATGGCCGCGCGTTGCTTCCTTCCCGTTATGCGTTTTCACCAAGGGTGGCTCGCACATGAGATGCCGCATGCCCCAGACCCCCAGCACGCGGCGAATCCTGTGGTACCAGCGCATGGGGCGCTTGCGGAAGACACCGACCGTATCGCCCCATTCCGCACTGCATGGGTCCACATGCGGTTCCCAGTCCGTATGCGCCTCCAGCAGGTCGCATGCACCGTACTTGGCCAATGCGCGTAATCCATCGGGGTAAAAGCGCCAGCAATCCTGCGGGTAGCGATGCTCGTAGCCCCTGGAGGGCGCGATCAGGAAGACCAAGCCACCGGGCTTGAGCACGCGCACCATCTCAAGCCAACTCATCCAGAAATACTCGACATGCTCGAAGGCTTGGCCCGAGACCACCACGTCCACCGACGATGTCGGCAGCGGGATGACATAAGGGCTGCGCAGCACGATGTCCACATTGTTGCCTGGCTCCAGATCAATTCCGGTGTAACGCCAGCCATCACGGTCGAAAATGGGTCGATACGACCCGTTGACGTCGTATGAACCGATGTCGATGATCGCCAGCTTCGCCCCCATGTCCAGATGGGTGGCTGCCAGCTTCTGCATGTGTTCGTAGGAACTGATGTGCACTGGGGCTCCTTGCCTGCCTTCAATCCATGACCGTCGTGCGCTGCAGGCGGATCGACCGGAAGGGAATCCCGACCAGTCCCGTGGACACACTTGAAGAGTGCGATTCCACGATCATTGCATCATGTGCCCACAGGGCCTGGCGATGCGCGTGCTGGGTCCCGTCAGCGACCGCAATATCCAGCGAATACTTACCGATGGGCAGAATAGGCATCACGAACTCGAACTCCGCCAGGAACGAGTCTCCAGCCGCCAGACCAGCTTGCTCGCCTTCGATTTTGTTCCATGTATTGTCGCCGAACAACACCTGCCCAAGCCGATCCTTGAAATGGAAACCGACAATGGGGCTGTCGATCCCCTCATGGGCGATCGCTTCAATCCTCAGCTTGACCAACTCACCGCCGCGGATCCATGAAAGTTCATTCCCGGACCTGTCAATCAGCACGACGTTTGTGACGGAGGCAGTGCCATCCCCGAATCCGGTCGCGGGAGAGAAGTTGAAGACTTCCACTTCGGAGATTTGTGGCCGAACCGGGGCCACCGGTGGCGGCAGTTCGCCGACCTTCAACGAGTCATCGACCTTCACTGCGCGCACTTGCTGTCCGTACAGGGTCGCGTGATAGGCCTCCATCACCTGCTTGGCGGGGCCATCCATGATCATTCTTCCATGATCAAGCAACACCGCCCTGTCACACAGGTTGGTCACCGCTGCAGCATCGTGGCTGACGAAAATCACCGTCCCTGTTTCCTGGAAACGCCTTAGGAAACGCATGCACTTTTGCCCGAAGAAAACATCCCCTACCGACAACGCCTCGTCGATGACCAGCACGTCTGCCTCGGCATGGGCGATCACCGCAAATGCCAAGCGGACATACATCCCGCTGGAATACGTCTTGACCGGCTGGTCGATGAAATCGCCGATATCGGCAAACGCGATAATGTCCGCGAAACGGGCATCTACTTCATCGCGCGACATGCCCAGGACAGTCGCATTGAGATAGACGTTTTCGCGTCCAGTGAACTCGGGGTTGAAACCGGAGCCGAGCTCAAGCAAGGCGCCAACCCGGCCGGCAACTCGGACTTCACCCGTGGTCGGGGCCAGCGTTCCGCACAGAATCTGCAGCAACGTTGACTTGCCGGAACCATTGCGCCCGACAATCCCGATCGTTTCACCACGCTGTATCTGCAGGTCGATGTCACGCAGCGCATGGAACTCGCGGAAATATTCCCGGGATTTTCGTCGCGCCAGCCTGCTCAAGCGGGGAAACAGCACCTGCCTCAAGCGGTCCTGGGGCCTGTCGTAAATATGATAATTCTTGGAGATACCGCGCAAGCTGACGGCGACATCGCGCAATGCAAGGTCGGCTTCTCCCTGCGGACTCCGCGCGTTGTCATACGACATCGGCGAATCCCTTCCTGGCGCGTTGGAAACACCAGAAACCCAGCCAGGCCACAAGCACGCTGACTGCGGAATACACTCCCAAGCCCGCCCAGTCAGGCAACACGCCGAACATCAACACGTCCCTGACCTGCTCCACGATAAAGCTGATGGGGTTGAGGTAAATCCATGGCCGCAGCGGCTCGGGAAGTGCCGCTACCGGATACATCACCGGGGCCAGGAATAACAGGGCAGTACTCAATATTCCGGTGAAATGCGCCACATCACGAATGTACACGCCTATCGCCGCCAGTATCCAGGTGATCCCCAGCGACAGTAGTGCGAATGGCAACAACACCAGCGGAAGCAAAAAAATCGTGGGCGGGACCCGCTGCCCCAGCACAAGCTGGGCGCATACCAGTACCAGCAGGCTTATCGCGGCATGGAACAAGGCGGACAACAACGTCACCCAAGGCAGAACCTCCAGGGGGAAAATCACCCTTTTCACGTAACTTGGGTTGGCCAAGACAAGCATGGGGGCCCGCTGCATGCACTCAGCCAGGATGCCGTGCACGATGATGCCGGCGAATAACACCAAGGCAAAATTCTGCACTGGTATGGCCTGCGCGCTATTCCACCTTGACTTGAATACAACGGAAAAAACGAATGAGTAGACCGCAAGCATGAGCAGCGGGTTGAAGAAGGACCAGGCAAGCCCGGCCCACGAGCCCCGGTAACGCCCCGCAACATCCCGCTGCACGAGCGACAGGATCAGGTGCCTGTTACGCAACGGGCTACCGACCATGGCGACAAAACCGACCGGTTGGCGGGCGTGCGGATCATGCAGCAAGTGTTGCATCCAGCGGTTACTCTGCCAGCGCCGCATCTAGGTCAGCGCGCAGGTCCGCGAGATCCTCGACCCCCACGCTCAGCCGCACCAGCTCGTCGCCGATACCAAGCGCGGCACGGCGATCGGGCGGGATCGAGGCATGGGTCATTACCGCCGGATGATTGACCAGCGATTCCACGCCACCGAGTGATTCGGCCAACGTGAACAGCTCAAGCCGCTCGCAGAAACGCTTGGCCGCGTCGAAGCCGCCGTTGAGGCGAATCGAGAGCATGCCGCCGAAGCCGTCCATCTGCCGCGTGGCCAGCGCGTGGTGCGGGTGCGAAGGCAGGCCAGGATGGATCACCTCGCTGACCGCCTGATGGGTTTGCAGCCATTGCGCAAGCGCCAGCGCGTTGTCGCAGTGCGCACGCATGCGCAGGGGCAGGGTCTTCAATCCGCGCAATGCCAGGAAGCTGTCGAACGGACCTTGCACCGCACCCACCGAGTTCTGCAGGAAGGCGAGCTCCTCGCCGAGTTCGGCATTGTCGCCCACCACCAGGATGCCGCCGACCATGTCCGAATGACCGTTGAGGTATTTGGTCGCCGAATGCATGACGATGTCGGCGCCGTGTTCCAGTGGACGCTGCAGGATTGGCGAGGCAAACGTGTTGTCGACCGCGACCAGCAGACCGTGTTTTTTTGCGATCGCGGCAATCGCCGCGATATCGACGATCTTCAGCAGCGGGTTGGTCGGGGTTTCGATCCAGACCAGTTTGGTCTTCGGCGTGATCGCAGCTTCGAATGCGGTGGGATCGGTGAGGTCGACGAAGCTGAATTCCAGCGCGGCGCTGCGCCGGCGCACGCGGTCGAACAGTCGATAGCTCCCGCCATAGATGTCGTCCATCGCGATCACGTGATCACCGCTGTCGAGCAGTTCCAGCAGCGTCGATGTCGCGGCCAGCCCCGACGCGAACGCAAACGCGCGGCTGCCGCCTTCCAGCGACGCAATACAGCGCTCATACGCGAACCGGGTCGGGTTATGGGTACGCGAATATTCGAAGCCCTGGTGCACGCCGGGGCTGGACTGCGCATAGGTGCTGGTCGCGTAGATCGGCGGCATCACCGCGCCGGTGCTCGGGTCGGGGGATTGCCCGCCGTGGATGGCGCGGGTGGCCAGCGCCAGTTGCTTGTCGTCGCTCATTACGCGTTATCCATTGTTGGTAATTCGATGTTCCGGAATGCGGCAGTCACTGCACGCGCCGGCGCAGGAAATTCAGCAAGTCGATGCGGGTGATCAAGCCGAGGAAGTGCTCGCCGTCCATCACGATCGCGACATGTCCGCGGTCGAACACCGGCAACAACGATTCGATCGGCGCGCGCACCGCGACCTTGTCCAGTTTGCTAACCATCGCGGTGGACACCGGCTCGCGGAAACGTGCCTCGTCGCCGTACACATGCAATAGCACGTCGGACTCATCGACGATGCCAACGATGCGCTCGCCGTCCATCACCGGCAGCTGGCTGACGTCATACAGCTTCATCCGCTGCCACGCGGTGATCAGCAAATCGTCTGGCCCGACCACCACCGTGTCGCGCGCAGCGAATGGACGCAAGATGAGATCACGCAGGTCGCCGACCTGTTCACGCTCCAGGAAACCGTTGTCGAGCATCCAGAAGTCGTTGTACATCTTCGACAGGTACTTGTTGCCGGTGTCGCACACGAAGGTGAGCACGTTCTTCGGCGTCGTCTGCTCGCGACAATATTGCAGCGCCGCCGCCAGCAGCGTGCCGGTCGAGGAACCGCCGAGGATGCCCTCCTTTTCCAGCAACTCACGCGCGGTCAGGAAGCTGTCCTTGTCGCTGATCGCATACGCCTTCCTGACCCGGGTGAAGTCGGAGATCGGCGGCAGGAAGTCCTCGCCAATGCCTTCCACCATCCAGCTGGCGGATTTTTCGACAATCGCGCCGCGGTTGATGTAGTCCTCCAGGATTGATCCCACCGGATCGGCAAGGATCAGTTCGGTATCCGGGGACTGGGTGGCGAAACAGCGCGACAGGCCGGTCATGGTGCCCGAACTGCCGCAGCCGAAGACGATGGCATCCAGGCCGCCGACATCGGCCATCTGTCGAAGGATTTCCGGGCCGGTGCCAAATTCGTGCGCAGCGGGGTTGTCGTGGTTGCCGAACTGGTTGATGAAATACGCACCCGGAGTCTCGCGGGCGATGCGTTCGGCCATGTCCTGGTAGTAATCCGGGTGGCCCTTGGCCACGTCCGACCGGGTCAGCAGCACCTGCGCGCCCATCGCCTTGAGGTTGAAGATCTTCTCGCGGCTCATCTTGTCGGGCACGACCAGGATGAGGCGGTAGCCCTTCTGCTGCGCAACCAGTGCGAGACCAATCCCGGTATTGCCGGCGGTGCCTTCAACCAGGGTGTCGCCCGGCGTGATGTCGCCGCGCTTTTCGGCGGCCTCGATCATCGACATGCCGATGCGGTCCTTGATCGAACCGCCCGGATTCTGGCTTTCCAGCTTCAGGTACAGCGTGCACGGGCCGGTGTCCAGGCGACGGGCACGGATGATTGGTGTTTCACCGACCAGTTCAAGAACGGAATCGTGGGTCGCCATGCTCAGGACACGCGTTGCGGCAAGCTGGCAATTCTAGCAGCGGTGCAGGCTGAGCCCGACGAAGCGGGCCTGTGAGCCGGCTTGGTGAACATCCGCCTGGAAAGGCCTTGGCAGGAAAACAAACGAACGGTGGCGACCGACGAGGCCGCCCACCGCCCGCAATGCTGCTCAATGGCTGTCGTACATCCGGATCAGGCGATCCTTGGCCGCGAGCTTCTCGCGCTTCATCTGGCCGAGCGTCATGTCATCCAGCGGCAATACGCCAAGTTCGGCGTCCAGCACCTGCTTGTCGAGTTCCTGATGCCGGTAATAAAGCTGCCGGAATTCGGTGTCGGATTTCATCTTTGCTTCAAGGTCCGCCTGCGGTTGTGCTTCGAACATGGAAACCTCCTTTCAGGTCGCTAGGATGCGAAGCCCGGCTTGCAGGCCGGGCGGCGCGGGTGGTGGCAGATGGGGCCTGCCGTGAAGACGCGTCCATCCTGGCGATGGACGCGGAAATCGTTGGCCCAGAAACACATACGCCCCGGCTGTGCGCAGCGCGGGGCGTACTGGATTTCGATGTGGCCTGGAATGCGGGCAAGAACAGAATGCGGCCGTGTTGCCCGAACCGGCCGCCGCGATCCTGGCTTGCGGCGGCGATCTCCGGGTTGTCCAACGGATCAAGCATCGACCTGTCTCCGGCCAGATGGGGTTCCAGGGAATTCGAACCATCTGGGTAACCGACCCTACTCCTGTCCCCAATCTGCCGCAAGCCATCGCGACGAACGGTTGGCAGGCACGCATCCTGACGGGCAAGCATTCCAACCTATTGTTTTTCATGAATTTATCTGAGGACGACAATCTCGACCCGACGATTCTTCGCCCGACCAGCAGGCGTCGCGTTATCGGCCATGGGCTCACTTTCGCCTTGGCCCTGTGCACTGACCCGACCACCTGCCAGACCTGCATTCACCATCCCCGCCTTCACGGCGTCGGCGCGTCGCTGCGAGAGTGCCTGGTTGGCTGCGGCTTCGCCTTGGCTATCGGTATGCCCGATCACCTGCACGCTGCCGGCGTTGATCGCCTTCAGGTACACGCCCAAGGCACGCACGCTGGCAGACGCACTCGCCGTGAGTTGCGCCTGCCCCGAAGCGAAAGCATCGCCTGCCAGCGTGAAGACTTCGCCCTGCTCGCCCTGGCGCGATGGCGGCAGCTTGGCTCCGGCCACCAGTTCCGCCTCCTGGCGGGCCAAGCCAGCTTCCTTTTCGCGCGCCGCGGCAACGCGGGCACGCTGGTCGATCTGTGCCGTGTCCAGCACCGCCTCGGCATCTTGGCGCGCGATGGACTCGGCATCTGCGGCGGCACGCAAGCGCGCGGCTTCCTCGGCCTGCACTTGTGCCTGGATGCGCAGGCGTTCGGCCTCGGCGCGCGCACGCTCGGCATCGCGACGGCTGGCTTCCACCAGCAATTCGCTGCGCTCGCGCTGCAGGGTGTCGGTTTCACGCCGCGCAGCTTCAATTCGCGCCGCCTCTTCGGCAATCCCAACCCGCTTCTCCGCCCTAGCCGCCGCGGTCTGGCGGTTGCGGCTGCTGCTGGCCTCCAAGGTAGCCAGCGATTGCCGGGCCTGCAGGCGTTCGTACTGGGCAAACGGGTTCAGGCGCGGATCGGCCTCCAGCGCCTGCAAGCGCACTGCTGCACTTGCCGCGGGCGCGGACAGGTCCAGGGGATTTTCGAGCAGCGGCTCCGCCGGAATGCGCAGGCGTGAGCGCAACGCCGCGATCTCGGCCTGTTGCTGGCTGAATTCGGTGCGGATGACCGCCGCGCGGCTGAGCGTGTAGGCCAAGTCCGCATCAGCCGCGGCGCTCAAGCCAGCATTGCGTGCCTCGTCGTCACGTTTGCGAGCCATCGCAGCCTGCGCGTGCTCCAGTTCGGCGCGCGCCTGGGCAAGCTCGGCCGGGGCGTATTGGTCC
>JBDSIA010000277.1:0-3882 GCA_039918175.1 Thermomonas sp. | reverse complement strand
TGGTGTTGAAGGGCACGCTGATGCTGCCTGACACGCCAGGCCCGCATCCGGCAATTGTCTTTGCACACGGTTCGGGCGATGCCACCCGCAACGTGGCGATCTGGAACCCGTACTTCGTGCGACTCGGAATGGCGGTGTTGTCGCTGGACAAGCGAGGCGCCGGTCAATCAACAGGCGATTGGCACACGGCGAGCATGGACGACATCGCCGGCGACTGGCTGGCCGGCGTGGCGATGCTCAAGCAGCGCGCTGACATAGATCCCACGCGGATTGGCGTGCATGGATCGAGCCAGGGCGGCTGGACCGCACCGTTGATGGCTGCGCGTTCCAAAGACATCGCGTTCGTGATCGTGCGCGCTGGTTCGGGCGTCAGCATGCGCGACACAATGGTCCACGAAATTGGCTGGTCGGCGCGCGAGGCGGGGTTGGAGGAATCCGATGCCATGGCAGCCGAAGTAGCGGCGCGGACGATGTTCGATTTCGCCAGCGGCGATGCGGCCTGGACGGAAATCGACGCATTCGTCGCCTCGCAAAAGGACAAGCCGTGGGCACGTCATGTCTGGCCGTTGAATTGGTCGCACGAAGGCTGGGGTAAGCCGTGGACCGCGCGAAACAATGCGTACGACGCCACCGAGAGCTTACGCAGGACGCGGGTGCCGGTGTTGTGGTTCCTGGGCGACCTGGACCACAACGTGCCGACTGACGCCAGCGAGCGCGCCTTGCTTGCCGCACTGCGCGAGAGTAGGCACCCCGATTTCCGGGTGGTGCGTCTGCCCCGGACCGGACACAGTTTCCTAGCCTCCGATACCGGCAACAATGCCGATATCGCCAAGCAGAGCCACATGGTCGATGGCTACTGGAACGTCATGGAGGATTGGTTGCGGGCGCATGGGTGGGTGCGATAGGCAGCCGCGCTGTCAATGATCGCTTCGGAAGGGCAGGACACACCTCATTCGGTTCATGGTCGGGTGACGTGGCTGCCTTCCTTCCTCACGCGCTTGGCCGCGTACATTGCCTGATCCGCGCGCGACAGCAGGATATTCGGGTCACTACCGTCTGCCGGGAAGTTTGCAATCCCGAAACTGGCATCAAGCTTGAGTTCTCCATCCGGCAGCATGAAGGGGGACCGCAACCGTTCCCGCAGCGTGTCTGCGACCTTGCGAGCGGCGACCGCGTCCTGGCAGCTTGGTAGCAGGACGACGAACTCGTCGCCGCCGATGCGCGCCAGCAAATCACCCTGCCTGATGGCTTTTTGCAAGCGCCCTGCAACTTCGCACAGCACCCGATCCCCCGTCACGTGCCCTCCACGATCATTGGCCTGCTTGAACCCATCCAGGTCCAAATACAGCAGGGAGAGTTTTTCTCCGGTTTTCTGCGCGTAATCCAGCGCCTTTTTCAACTCGTTCTGGAAGTGCAAGCGGTTGGCAAGTCCTGTCAGTGGGTCATGGCTGGCAAGATGTTCCAGCACCTGCTCGGCGCGACGCAGTTCAGTCACTTCACGCGCCGTAGCAATGCGGACCCCATGTTCCGGATGCCAGCGTGCAGACCACTGGATGTCCACGTAATGGCCGTCCTTGTGGACATAGCGGTTGCGGAAGTGGCGCTGCAGCTCCCCGGCCATGATCCGTTCCGCCTGTCCCCGGGTCACCGCGTGATCATCTGGATGCAGCAGGTCCCACACGTATCGACCCACCACCTCGGCACGGGTATAGCCAAAGATGCGTTCGAACGCGGCACTGACGTAGAGGAATCTGCCTTCAGCATCGACCACGCACACCGCATCGGGGATCAGATCAAGCAATTCCGATGGAGGAGGCAAGGTTTGGGTCATGTTAATGGGCGGGCTCGTGTTCGAATCGCCTGGCCCAGTATGCGTCGGGGTCAAGCTTGTCACGCCAGCGCGGGAGATACGTTTGTTTGCTTGCACAACTGCTCCCCGGCCGCGACGGCCGCCTGGGGATCGCTGATCCATGTGGTTGCACCGGCGTGACCGGATGCCAGCCACGCAACGCTCAAGCCCAGGCCACCGACCAGGATCGGCGGGCACTTTTCCTGCAGCGCGAGCCGCAATCCGTCGACGAGTAGGCTCAGTTCGCGTACGTGCTCGGGTAGCGAAGCCGAAAGCCCCAGCAAATCAGGGCACCAATGCCTGGCATGCTCGATCAAGGCATCGCCTGGTACGTTTGCACCCAGGAAGTTCACCTCCCAGCCTGCAAGGGTGAATGCATCCGCCACCATCTGCAGACCCACCTCGTGGTGGTTGCCATTGACGCATGCCAGCAGCACTTTTTTTCCGCAGGGGTCAGCCGCGGTGCTGCGCGCAAGGTCCCGCGACATGACCGACAGCGCCACCGCAGTGGCGACATGCTCCTGCGCCACGCTGACCTGCCCGCTGCGCCACTTCTTGCCGATACAGTACAGGGCAGGGCGGACCAGCTCCTGGTTCACTTCAAGTAGTCCATGGCCCTCCGCGCGCTTTCGATCCACGATTGCATTGCTTTCATCGTCGGCTCCAGCCAACAGTGCCGTCACGAAGGGCGCGCACTCCGGCCACGCCGATTCGAAGGCGCGCGCCTCGTCGATGTCTGGCGAAATAGCGACCAGATCGGAGAACTCGAAGTTGCACTCACGCCACAGGCGCTCAAGCTCGGCAACCGGCATAGGTTTCGCGAAATAGTAGCCCTGGGCCTGATCGCATTCATGGGCCTGCAGAAACTGGACCTGCTCTGCGGTTTCCACGCATTCCGCGATGACTTTCAGCCGGAGCCGATGCGCCATCTCGATG
This sequence comes from Thermomonas sp., assembly GCA_039918175.1. Classification (GTDB taxonomy): domain Bacteria; phylum Pseudomonadota; class Gammaproteobacteria; order Xanthomonadales; family Xanthomonadaceae; genus Thermomonas. Next base: position 1,097 of record JBDSIA010000277.1, on the reverse strand, counting down.
ATCGCCACGACGATCGATGCATCGTCCGCGTTGGTGGTCACATCGCGAATGAAACTGCCGTCGATCTTCACCGCCTGCAGCGGAAATTTGCGTAAGTATGAAAGGCTGGAATAGCCGGTTCCGAAATCATCCACGGACAGACTCACTCCCATCGTCCGCAGTCGTTCAAGGATCTCGATGCTGTGTTCGGCATCGGCCATGATCACGCTTTCAGTCAGTTCGACTTCCAGCGATCCTGCAGCCAACGCGTGTTCCGCCGTGTGGGTCCCCACTGCCGTCAATAGCTCGATGTTTTCCAGCGCACTGTCCGTGGTTTCCGCCCCGCTGGCCCTCGTCGGCCCCATACTGTGCCGCACCATCTGCAATGCGGATGCATTGACCGCGATCGGTAACAGCTGCATGCCCCGGCGGCGCCAGTCGGCCAACTGGCTGCACGCGGTAGCAACGACCCAGGAGCCGACCGGAACGATGAGCCCTGAATCTTCGAGGGCCGGGATGAATGCATTTGGCATCACCAAGCCATGGCCAGGCCGTTGCCATCGCAGTAGGGCCTCAACACCCATCCAGCGGCCGGTGGCCAACGAGACCTTGGGTTGGTAAAAGAGCACAAATTCTCCAGCCGCCAACGCATTGCGCAGCGCTGCCACCAGTTGCAGCTTTTCGCCAGCCTGCTGGTTCATCGCAGCGGTATAGAAACGCGAGGTGTTGCGGCCCGAGCGCTTGGCTTCGTACATCGCCATGTCCGCGTTGCGCGCCAGCACGTCTGCCTGGCGGCTGTCAGCGGGGTACAAGGTGATGCCGATGCTGACCGATGTGGATACGGAGTGCCCGGTCAGTTCAAACGGGACACTCAGTGCTTCATGGATTTTCCCGGCTACCTTGATCGCCGTATCCATGGTGCGTGGCGTGACCAGGATGATGCCGAACTCGTCGCCGCCCAGCCGCCCGACACTGTCGCGCGCATACAGCGTCAAGAGCAGACGCTCGCCGATTCCCCTAAGCAGCTCGTCGCCCACGGCATGGCCGAAGTTGTCGTTGATGTCCTTGAAGTTATCCAGGTCCAGGTACAACAGCACTACCTGCATGTCCAGCGCATC
>JBDSIA010000276.1:0-8024 GCA_039918175.1 Thermomonas sp. | reverse complement strand
TGCTGCGGGTCGGTGACCTGTTGCTGCGCGGCGAACTGCTGCGCGTGCAGGGAAAGACCAGGCAGGCGCTGGCCATGCGCGCGAAGCTGTTGCCGCCGAGGATGCGCTGGCCTATGACGAACCTGCGGACTGGCCGCTGCCAACCCGCCCCTATCTGGGTGCCGCATTGCTGGAGTCGGGCAATCCGTCTGCTGCGGCAGACGTGTACCGGCAGGATCTGAAGACCTATCCGGGCAACGGCTGGTCGCTGCTCGGGCTGGCAGAGGCAGAGCGTCGTCTTGGACATGTCGATGCTGCACACGATGCAGCGCGTCGACAGGCTGACGCATGGCAGTGGGCAGATGCCCCACTCACCGCTTCACGCTATTGACGGTCAGTAGGCGTATTCGCGGAATACAGGATCCACGCTGCCATTCCACGGACCGCTGAACAAGGCGAGCTTGTGCTCGGCCGGGGTCAGGCCGGCGTCCGCGATTTCCATCAGCGGTTCGATGAAGCTGGTTTCATCTGCACCATCGCTGCTCAGCCACGCGCGTCGACGCAGGCCGGCATGCGCGATCTTCAGCGCCTCGACTGCGAGGTCGCGCAGCGTGCCGTCACGGAACGGCGTGCGCAACGCGAGCCGCGGCACGTCGTCGCGCAATTGGTTGCGCTCGCCGATACTGAAGTCCTTGACCAGGTCCCATGCAGCATCCAGCGCGGCATCGTCATACAGCAATCCCACCCAGAACGCCGGCAATGCGCACAAGCGGTTCCACGGGCCGCCGTCGGCGCCGCGCATTTCAAGGAACTTCTTCATCCGGACTTCCGGGAACGCCGTGGTCATGTGGTCGTTCCAATCGGTATACGTGGGCAACGTGCCTGGCAATACGTCCAGTTCGCCACGCAGGAACTTGCGGAACGACTTGCCACTGGCGTCTATGTATTCACCGTTGCGGTAACTGAAATACATCGGTACGTCGAGCAGGTAATCGACATAGCGCTCGTAGCCGAAGCCGTCCTCGAACACGAAGTCGAGCATGCCGGTGCGGTCGCGGTCGGTGTCGGTCCAGATCTGCGAGCGATAGCTCAGGTACCCGTTTGGCTGACCTTCGGTAAATGGCGAGTCGGCGAACAGCGCGGTGGCGATCGGCTGCAGTGCCAGTGACACCCGGAACTTCTTCACCATGTCCGCTTCGGACGCGTAATCCAGATTGACCTGCACCGTGCAGGTGCGGGTCATCATGTCCAGGCCCAGGCTGCCGACCTTGGGCATGTAGTCGCGCATGATCTTGTAGCGGCCTTTCGGCATCCATGGCATCTGGTCGCGCCGCCATTTTGGCTGGAAGCCCATGCCGAGGAAACCAAGTTGCAACTCATCGGCGACCGCGCGTACTTCGCGCAAATGGGTGCCGACTTCCTTGCAGGTCTCGTGGATGCTGGCCAGCGGCGCACCGGACAATTCCAGCTGGCCCGCCGGCTCCAGAGTGACCGAGGCCAAGTCCTTGCTCAGCGCGATCACGCGGCCATGCTCTTCATGCGGCGCCCAATCGAACCGGGTCAGGCCCTTGAGCAAAGCTTCTATCCCGCGTTCACCATCGAAGCTCGGCGGACGCAGGTCGTCGAGGCGAAAGCCGAATTTCTCGTGTTCGGTGCCGATCCGCCAGGCCTCGATCGGCTTTTCGCCGGACGCCATGACCTCGACCAGCTGCCGATAGTCGGTGATCAAGGTGTCGTTGGCGCTGCTGGGGCCGGACATGGGCGCTATCGCAGGAGTAGGTGCGGCAGCATATCGCGGGCCGACGGTGCGAACAGCATGACCAACGGCCTGCACTGTTGCGGCGATGCACTCAAACGGCTGGCTTGGGTTGAAGCGCTCCCTAGATCTCCAGCCAGCCGGCGACCACCGCGCGCAGTTCGTCCACGCCCAGCTTGGACTCGCCGGAGAATGTCTGCACGCTGACGCTGTCGCCGAACGGCCCTGCGAGCTCCTTGCGCACGGCGTGCAGCGTCTGCGTTTGCTGGCCGCGACCGAGTTTGTCGGCCTTGGTCAGCAAGGCGTGCGCCGGCATCCCGCGGCGCAACGCATAGCCCAGCATCTGCAGGTCGTATTCGCGGAGCGGATGGCGGATATCCATCACCACCACTAGTCCAGCCAGCGCCATGCGGCTGCCGAAAAAGCCATCCAGGAAGGCCTGCCAGTGCGCCTGCAGTTCTTTCGGAACCTTGGCGTAGCCATAGCCGGGGAGGTCGACCAGATACTTGCCTTCATGCGGCGGCAGGCCGAAATACACCAGTTGCTGGGTACGCCCGGGGGTCTTGGATACCCGCGCCAGCGCGTTGCGCTGACACAGCGCATTGAGTGCAGAAGACTTGCCGGCATTGGAACGGCCGGCGAACGCGACCTCGCGGCCACCGTCCGGCGGCAGCTGGCGTTGGGTATGCGCGGCCAGCAGATAGTCGGCGCGATTGAACGGATTGGGGGCGGCCATGCCACTAGGATGCCATGCCAGTGGTTTGACCGCCCCGCGCGGCGCGACGATAATTCCCCGTTGTACGGCCGCGTGCGGCCACTTGCCTTACTTTGGAGCTGTTGCATGCGCCCTGCCCGCGTTTACGCACTTGCCGGTCTTGCCAGCCTTGCGCTGGCGGCGGTTGCCTATGCCCAGAGCACGCCAGTGGCGGTGCCGGACAACGCGCCGGTCATGGCCGCGCCGCTGGACGAAAAGCCGGCCACCTGGGGCAATGTGACCGCCGGCCAAACCAAGGCTGGTGCCTGTGCGGCCTGCCACGGCCTGGATGGCAATCCGACGGATCCGCAATATCCGCGCCTGGCCGGCATGCCGGAACGCTACATCGTCCAGCAACTGGCCCTGTTCAAGCACGGCGAGCGCACCAGCGGCATGGCCGCGATCATGCTGCCGTTCGCGAGCATGCTCAGCGCGCAGGACATGCGCGACGTGGGCGCGTGGTTTGCTTCGCAACATGCCAGCGCCGGGATTGCCGATGACACCACGATTGCCGCTGGCAGCAACCAGGGCATGAAGTTCTACGAAGTCGGACAGCGCCTGTACCGCGCCGGCGATCCTGCGCGCGGCATTCCGGCCTGCATGGCCTGCCATGGCCCGTCCGGCGCCGGCAATCCCGGCCCGGCGTATCCGGCCGTACACGGCCAGCAATCCGCCTACGTGGTCCAGCGGCTGGAGGAATATCGCGCCGGCACGACCACCGCCAAGGACGTGGCCCATTTCAACCTGATGGTGAGTGTGGCCAAGGCGCTGACCGACGAGGAAATCCAGTCGCTCGGCAGTTATTTGCAGGGCCTGCATGCGCGCACCAGTGCTTCCCCGCAGGCGACCCGCGGTCACTAGTATCCGCCGTAGCGCTTCATCCTGCGTTCGCCCGACTCCGGGCAAGCTCGTAAAGCTCTGCTCCTTTCGTTCGAGGCTTGCCTGATGCGCACATTGCTGCTGTCGCTTTCGATACTGTTGCTCACCGCCGGAATGCCCGCGCGTGCGCAACAGGCCGCGCTACCAGGCCTGACCGAGGGCGAACAGTACACGCTGATTGCCGACGGAATGCCGTACCGGCCGCAGCCGGGCAAGATCGAAGTGGTCGAAGTATTCGCCTACTGGTGCCCGCATTGCGCCCACTTTGATCCCAAGTTGCAAACCTGGAAGTCCACGCTGCCGAAATCGGTGGTGGTCAACTACATGCCGGCCGCGTTCTACAACGACGATCCGTTCATGCTGTCCTTTTTCGCCGCCGAGGAGGCCAAGGCGGTGGCACTGACGCATGCGCGCATGTTCGCGGCAATTCATGACAGCGGCGCGTTGCCCAAGAACGCCAAGCTCGAGCAGGTCGCGACTTTTTATGCTGGCTTGCCCGGCATCAATGCCGCTGCGTTCAAGGCGGCACTGGCCGATACCGCGACCCTGCACGCCAAGGCAGACAGTGCGCGTGCGTTCCAGGTTCGAAGCAAGATTTCCGGTACGCCCTCGATGGTGATCGACGGCCGTTACCTGGTGCTCGGCAACAGTTACGAGAGCCTGCTGGGAAATGCCCGGCGACTGATCGATGCGATTTCCGCGAGTCGCAAACCCGCTGGCAAGACCCCTTCAAAACCCCGTTCCTGATACCGGATACTGCCATGAACGCTCGTTTCGCTTTGCTCCTGATCGCGCTATTGCCGCTGGCGGCCTGCAACCAGGAGACCCCTGCGCCTGTCACTGTCAGCGATGTGCCGGCCGCTGACGTCGCCGCACCCGTGGCAACCCAGGCGAGTGCCGAGGATCCCGCAGCCATGGCCAAGGCCGAGGCTGCCGTGCAAGCCGCTGCCGAAGCCGCCGCGAAGTCGCCGGCACCGCTCGCGGGAACCGACTACGTCGAAATCGCGAACGGCCAGCCGTTCGACACAACCGATGGCCGCATCGAAGTCGTCGAGGTCTTCGGTTACGTATGTCCGTTCTGCGCCGCCGTGCAACCCACCGTGCGCGCGATGAAGGCGAAGTTCCCAAACGACGTGCACATGGTCTATATCCCTGCTGCGTTTGGCGCGATGTGGGACACCTACGCCAAGGCCTACTACACCGCCGACGCGATGGGCCTGGTCGACAAGACCCATGACGCGATGTTCCGCGCCATCCATGTCGACAAGACCCTGAAGGGCGAGCGTGGCAACGACACGCCAGAAGAGATCGCTGCATTTTATGCAGGCTATGGCGCCGACCCGAAACAATTCGCCAGCAGCATGGCCAGCTTCGCCATCGCCGCCAGGATCAATCGCGCCCGTCAATGGGTGGTGGCTGCCTTCGGCGACGACCGTCCCACGACCCCGACCTTCATCGTCAATGGCAAGTACCGGGTCACCGGCAAGTCAGTCGATGACATGTTCCGCATATTGAACCAGCTGATCGTGGCCGAGCGCGCCAAGCAGGCCATGCCAACGCCGGCGGCAGCAGCCGAAAACGCATCGCCGCAACCCGTGCCTGCCGCACCCTGATGCGAACCGGGCAGCCGGCTGAGAGCACACGCCGGCTGCGCCTGCTGAGCGCCAACATCCAGGCCGGATCCAGCACGCGCGGCTACCACGACTACGTCGCGCGCAGCTGGTCGCATGTGCTGCCGGCCGGCAACAAGCGCGGCGCACTGGACTTGATCGCTGAACTCGCCAGCCAGCACGACATCGTCGGCCTGCAGGAAACCGATCCCGGCAGTTTGAGATCCGGCTTCACCAACCAGACTCATTATCTGGCCGAGCGCGGTGGCTTCGCGTATTGGAGCCACCAGCCCAACCGTCGCATGGGCGGCGTCGCTTCCAGCGCGAATGGGTTGCTCAGCAAGCTCGAACCGCGCCAGGTCGAAGACCATGCCCTACCCGGCCGGGTCAAGGGTCGCGGCGTCCTGCTGGCGAGTTTCGGCGACAGCAAACACGCCCTGACGGTGGCAATCGTGCATCTGTCGTTGGGCGCGCAATCGCGGCGCTCGCAGCTGGCCTTCATCGCCGAACTGTTGGCCGACCACCCGCATGCGATCCTCATGGGCGACTTCAACTGCGATCCGGATCGTCCGGAAATGCAGCAGCTTTACGCGCAAACCAACCTGCAACCGCCACATGCATGCGTGCCGACCTTCCCGTCATGGCGCCCGCAGCGCGCCATCGACCACATGCTGGTCACGCCCGCACTCACGGTCGCGGGCATGCGGGCGATGCCGGCCGCACAATCCGACCACCTGGCGCTATCGGTCGAGATCGATGTCCCGGAAACCGCCCTGCGCTGATCGCACGCGGGCAAAACACGAACCCAAGCGCATCAAGAAGTTCAGATTCGCTCGGCTATAGTCGAGCGATGCACATCGTCACCTCGTCCTTGCTCGCCGCGCTTTTAGGCGCAACCTGCCTCGTCAGCGGCAGCGCCCTCGCGCAACCCCCACCTGCAAAAATGCAGATCGCGATGCCGGATATCGGCCTGCGCAACGCGTTTGAAGCCGCCGCACGCGGACAACTGGATGAGCCCACGCGAGCCACGTATGCAGCGCATCCATTGGCCGGCTGGCTGGAGTACAGCGCCTTGCGGCGGGACTTGGACAGCTTGCCGATCGAACGCGGCGCAGCCTTCCTGGCGAAATACAGCAGGCAACCGGTTGCCTCGGCATTCCGCAACGAATGGCTCGCCGCGCTGGCCAGGCGCCAGCAGTGGCAGGCGTTCCTCGGCAACTGGCAAGACAGCATCGATGACACCGTCCTGCGCTGCATGCAGCTCAATGCACGCATGGCCTTGGGCCGCACCGATGCGAGCTGGACGCGCGATGTCCAAGCCGCGTGGCGCAGCAGCGGGCGCTCATTGCCGGATGCGTGCGACGAACCCTTTGCCACATTGACCACGCAAGGCGGGTTGTCCACTGCGCTGCGCTGGGAGCGCATCGACTTGGCTGTCAGCGAAGGCCAGTCCGGGGTGATCCGTTCGATCGCAAAGGGGATGTCCGGCGACGATGCGATGCTGGCCAACCGCTATGCCGCCTACCTTGATGCGCCGGACGCCTCGGCAGGGCAATGGCCGAAAACTCCGCGCAGCCGAATGGTTGCGTCCGCGGCGCTGGCCAAGCTGGCGAAATCATCAGCAAGCCGCGCCGAAACCCTGCTGCCCAGCGTTGGAAGTGCGCTTGGTTTCGATGAAGGTCAACGCGGCGCGGTGCTGTACCAGATCGCGTTGTGGACGGTGGCTTCGTACTTGCCCGACTCCGCACGTCGGCTGGCCTTAGTGCCAGCGTCGGCGTATGACGAGAAATTGCACGAATGGCAAGCACGCGAGGCCATGTCGCGCAGTGACTGGCGTGCGGCTCTGGCGGCGATCCGCACGATGGATCCTACCCAGCGCAATGATTCGCGTTGGCAATATTTCGCCGCACGCACCAGTGAATTGACCGGCGACGGTCCTGGTGCACAAGCGTTTTACCGCAAGGCCGCACAAGCGCCAGACTTCCATGGCTTCCTCGCCGCCGACCGGTTGCAGCAGCCCTATGCGCTGTGTCCGTGGACGCCGCAGGTCAGCACGGCGGACAAGACCGCGATTGCCCGCGACCCCAGCCTCGTCCGCGCGCTGCAGTTGTTTGCGCTCGATAAAAAAAGCTGGGCCGTGCGCGAGTGGAACGATGCACTGTCACGTTTCAGCGATGGGCAACGCCGCATCGCGGTTGAAGTGGCACAGGACAATGGCTGGTTCGACCGCGGCGTGTTCGGCCTGGTCAATGTCGGCGGCCAGCGCTATCCCGACGAATTGCGCCTGTACCAGCTGCGCTTCCCGTTGCACCACGACGCGAGCATTCGTCGTGAGGCCGCCCGCAACAACCTCGACCCGGCCTGGATCGCCGCCGAAATCCGCGCCGAGTCCGTGTTCGATCCTAACGCACGCTCCAGCGCTGACGCACGTGGCCTGATGCAAGTCCTGCCGGGCACAGGCGCCTTGGTCGCAGCGAAGATCGGCGTTCCATGGAATGGCGGCGAGAGCCTGTATGACGCCGATACCAATATCGTGCTGGGCAGCGCCTACATGCGCCAGCTGCTGGACAAGTATGGTGGCAAGCCTTATCAGGTGATCGCCGGTTACAACGCCGGGCCAGCGCCGATGAACCGCTGGATATCGCAACGCCCGACGATGGATCCGGACTTCTGGATCGAGACCATCAGCTATAAAGAGACTCGCGACTATGTGGCGCGCGTGCTGGCTTTCAGCACCGTATACGACTGGCGGCTCAATGGCGACGCGCTGCGCCTGTCCGATCGCCTGCTGGGCCGCACCGGTGGCCCACGCAAGCAGTTCACCTGCCCGCAAGCCGAACCCGCCAAGCCGATGACTTCCAGCGCGGCCATGCCGGCGAAGCAACCCGCATCGAAACCGCATCGGCGGCACTGACGCAAGCGGCCAGTCAGGCATCATCGACGGATGACGAACGCACTGCTTCCCGAACATGCACAGGTCTACCTGGTCGGTGGCGCGGTGCGCGATCGTCTGCTGAACCTGCCCGCTGGCGACCGCGACTTCGTG
>JBDSIA010000275.1:0-3827 GCA_039918175.1 Thermomonas sp. | reverse complement strand
GGCAACGCCTGTCCGCAGCGGACATCGCCGGAAAACCCATCGCCAGTGGCATGCAATCGCAATCCCGGGACGTGCAGACAATCGCTGTCGCCCAGATCGATCACCCCCGGCTGCAACCATAAACCTGGCTGACCTGGGCGCTCGCGGGCGGCCAAACGCAACAATTCCGCTTCGCTGGCAATCACCATCTGGCCAGCTGCCTCGGCAAACCACTTAGCCGCAGCGGCAGGAGCGGGTTGACGGCGAAAGACAGGCATGGGCATGGTTCGATTTTGCGGGAAAGCCCGCGCCGCGTCACGGAAGGATTTCGATGCGACTGCAAGCAGTGCCCGCGTTCACGGATAACTACATCTGGTTGTTGTTCGATGACGGCCCGGCGGGCGCCTCCCGTGCGCTGATCGTCGACCCCGGCGATGCCGCGCCGGTGCTGGATGCGTTGGGCGATGGCCCAGCGCCGCACGCGATCCTGCTCACCCACCACCACCACGATCACATGGGTGGGGTACCGGCATTGTTGCAACGCTGGCCGCAACTCCCGGTGGTCGCGGCGCACGACCCACGAATCGCCACGGCAACCAAGCGCGTTGCAGGCGGCGAGTGCATCGACATCGGGCCATGGCATTTCGACGTCATCGAAATCCCCGGGCACACCTCCAGTCATATCGCGTTCCACGGAGCCGGGCTGCTGTTTTGCGGCGATACGCTGTTCAGCCTGGGCTGCGGCCGGCTGTTCGAAGGAACGCCTGCGCAAATGCTGGAATCTCTGCGCCGACTAGCCTGCCTGCCTGGTGAGACACTGGTTTGTTGCGGGCACGAATACACCGTGGCCAATGCCACATTCGCATTGACGGTGGATCCCGCCAATACGGCCTTGCGGGAACGCGCAGCGCAAGCAAGGACGCTGCGCGCTGCCGGCGAGCCCACCCTGCCGGTGTCACTGGCGTCGGAGCTTGCCTGCAACCCATTCCTGCGCAGCGACACCCGGCCGGTGCGTGCAGCACTGGAACAGCAGCTGCAGCGTGCGCTGGTAGACGCTGTCGATGCATTCGCGCAACTACGGCTGTGCAAGGACGCCTTCAGCGGATGAGTGGCATGCGTCATCTGTGCCTGCTCCTACTGATGTTGGCCGCGCCATCGACAATCGCCGCCCCTGTACGAGCCATCCGCAACGGCGGCGAGTTGATGCGCGAATTCCAGCGAGGCTTGGCCGAACCCGGCTGTACCGATGCCAGTCCACGCTGGCGCACCCACTACGCGCACGCCGCGATCCGTCTGGCGGACCAGGACGAAGTGGCGCTGGCCTTGTTCGCCTATGTGCTGGATGAGGTGCGCAACGCCGGGCTTCCCAGTGAACTGGCGTTGATCCCGTTCGTCGAAAGCCGTTTCCACCCGGATGTGCGCAGCGCTGGAGGACCGGCAGGATTGTGGCAATTCACCGCATCCACCGCACGCCGCAACGGAGTCTTGGTGTTCGCAGGTCGCGACGGAAGGATGTCGGTGGTCAGTTCCACCCGCGCCGCGGTCAAATACCTGGCCCGCCTGCACCGCATGTTCGGGCGAAAGTGGCAGCAGACAGTGATGGCCTACAACGCCGGCGAAGGTGCGCTGAAGACCTCGCAGCACAAGGGCGCGCGCCGCCTGTCCGGGATCACCCGGAGCTATCCAGCGAAGTTGCACGCGATCGCCTGCTTGTTCATCGAGCAAGCCAAAGACCAGCGCTGGCAGCGGGCCATCGAGCGTCCACTGCCGCATCTGGCCCCCCGCATCCTGCCCGCGGGCACCCACAATCTGCGTGGCTGGGCGCGTGCACAGGGCCTTGACCCAGACCTGGTCGGCGCCCTCAATCCCGGCTGGCATAGCGGCAGCCGCAATATCCTCGCGCCCGTAGCGGGGCAGGAAACCGCTGCTGGCCCGCGCGGCCATGGCAAGGCAAACTAGGCCATTCGCTCGAGGCGCCAAGGCGCCATACGTCCGCTGCACATCACAGGAGAGACCATGGGATTCCTACAGGGCAAGCGCGCGCTGGTCACCGGCATCGCCAGCCAGCGCTCGATCGCCAGTGGCATTGCTGAAGCCATGCACCGGCAAGGCGCGGAACTGGCGTTGACCTACCAGAACGACAAACTGAAATCACGGGTGGAGAAGGCTGCGGCCGAGTACGACAGCGACATCGTGTTGCCTCTGGACGTGGCTGATGATGCGCAGATCGATGCGTGCTTCGAGGCGCTGGGTAAACACTGGGACGGCTTCGACATACTTGTCCACTGCATAGCGTTCGCCCCGCGCGAGGCGATCGAAGGCGATTTCCTGGATGGCATCACCCGCGAGAATTATCACATCGCCCACGACATCAGCGCCTACTCGCTGGCCGCGCTGGGCAAGGCGGCAAGGCCGATGATGAAGGGCCGCAACGGCTCAGTCCTGACCCTGAGCTACCTGGGCGCGGAACGCGCGCTGGCCAACTACAACACCATGGGCGTGGCCAAGGCCAGCCTGGAGGCCACGGTGCGTTACATGGCGATGGCGCTTGGGCCCGAGGGCACGCGCGTCAACGCGATCTCTGCCGGCCCAATCCGCACCCTGGCTGCGTCAGGGGTGGCCAATTTCCGAAAGATGCTGACCCAGTTCGAGGCGGCCGCGCCGCTGCGCCGCGTGGTGACCATCGAAGATGTCGGCAACGCCGCTGCATTCCTGTGTTCGGACCTGGCCGCCGGCATCACCGGTGAAATCACCTACGTCGATGCCGGCTACAACATTATGGGCATGAGCGGCATCGACTGATCGCCCTGTTGCCTGCGCCAATGAAAACGCCCGGTCATGACCGGGCGTTTTCATTGGCGGGTCGGGCGTCCGCTTACAAACGGTCTTCGGCCACCTTGATCTGGTACTTCGCCCGCGACGCCCGCACATAGGCTTTCTGGGCATCGATGCCGGCAATGGTCGCCAACTGCTTGCGCAACTGCTCGCGTTCCTGCGCGGTGGCCTTGGTGAGGTCGCCATCGCGCACGGCGCGGATCGCATACACGATGTACTGGCCGCCGATCTCGACCTTGTCTACCGGGATCAGGTTGTCCGCGGGACGTGGCTGCGCGAAGAAAGCCTCGACCGCCGGTCTGGAGGGAATCGCGCTACTGCGCTCGAGTGCATTCATTTCCGCCATGGCCAGCTTCGCACTGTCTGCTGCCTTGGCCAGCGTATTGGTGCGTGCAGCCTTGACCAGTGCCTCGGCCGCCGCTGCGCCAGCCTTGCGCTGGCGGTCCTGGCGAATTGCCACGACCACGGCATCGGCCACTTCGGACAGCGGGCGCGGGCGTTCCGGGTTGTGTTCGATCACCCGGATCATCACGCTATGGTTGGGGCCCAGTTCGATCGGATCGCTGGCGGTGCCATCCTGGATCAGCGCGTCCGAAAATGCCGCACGCACCAGCTTCTGATTATCGATGATGCCCGGACCACCTGCCCGCGAGAATGCAGGCGTGGTCTGGACGATCAGGCCCATGGCCTTCGCGGCCGGCTCCAGCGAACTCGGGTTCTTGTAGACCTGATCCACCAGCTTGCCGCTCAGTTCGTTGTAGCTGCGCTCACGCTCGGACTCCTGCAAGTCGGTCGCAAGTTGCGCGCGAACGTCCTCGAACGGTCGTTGGCTGCCGGTCCGGATTTCGCCGACCTTGATGATGTGCCAGCCGAAATCACTCTTGACCGGCCCACCGATTTCACCGGATTTCATCGCGAACGCGGTGTCCTCGAAAGGTCCTGGCAGGCTGCCTTTGCTCATCAGACCCAAGTCGCCGCCCTTGTCCCTGGAGCCGGCATCGTCGCTGTTGGTT
>JBDSIA010000274.1:0-1676 GCA_039918175.1 Thermomonas sp. | reverse complement strand
CCAAAACGAATTCCGGTGCGTGAGCCATTGAGCAGGTGCGGCGCATTGGTCATCGATTCCATCCCGCCGGCGACCACGGCCTGTGCACTTCCGGCCTTGATCAGGTCGTGGGCCAACATCACCGCTTTCATGCCGGAGCCGCAGACCTTGTTGATGGTGGTGCAGCCGGCGCTATCCGGGATACCCGCAGCGCGCGAAGCCTGGCGCGCCGGTGCCTGGCCGAGGCCGGCGGTGAGGACGCAGCCCATGATGACTTCATCGATGCTTGCGGCATCCACGCCGGACTGCGCCAGTGCGGCACTGATCGCGGCGGCGCCCAAGGTGGGGCTCGGCACCCCGGTGAACTGGCCAAGGAAGGAACCGATGGCGGTGCGCTTGGCACCAACGATGACGATGTCGCTCATGTGGAACTCCCGGATCGTGGGCCGGCTGGGCCGGGACAGCGGAGTGAATCACTCGATTATGGCGCGAAATGACGATCCATGCTGCGCTGCGGCAACGTGTGGTTATTCAGGATGCGAACCTTGAGATACAGCGCCTTGTGGAATACAAGAGACTTAAGTGTGCGAGAGGATCCGGCCCTCGGTTGCCGGTGCGAGGCCGAGACATGAGAACGACACACCACAAACATTCCCCGTGCAGCAGCCCGATGGTTTCGGCTCTGCTGCCCTGTGCAATCGCGCTGGTGCTGGCCGCGTGCGGCGGCGGTGGCGGCGGTGGGGTGCGTTCCACGCCCCCACCACCCGCGCCGACTACACCGCCACCGACTGCACCGCCACCCAGCAGCGGAATCGGATTCACCCCGACGGTCGGCAACGACAGCAGCCTTGTGGTGAATCCACCCACGATCCCGACGCAGGGTGCGCCGATCACCTTTACCAGCCCCAGCCTCAACCTGCACCTGAGCCTGATCAATGCAATGGGCGCGCTGGGCGCCGGCCTGAAAGGGCAGGGGGTGACGATCGGGTTTCTGGATTCCGGGGTGAATCGCAATCACCCGACGCTTACGGGCCGGGTCACCAGCAGTTTCATTCACGTTTCCTCGCCGCCAAACAACCTCAGCATTGACGATGTGGTGGGCCATGGGACCACGGTCGCATCGCTCGCGGCGGGCCGCTCGGCGGTGGGCAACTACTTGAACGCGGATGGGACCAATTCCGGCAATACCGGCGTATGGGGCGGCGGCGTTGCCCAGAACGCCAACATCGCGTCGACTCGCTTCATCAGCGATACCCGCCCGGTCGATGACGGTTCCGGCGGAGGCAATGAAATTTTCGCAGGCGAAGGCTACGGCGAGTATTTCCAGGCGCTGAACGCCGAACTCGCCAATGCAGGCGCCAAGATCATCAACAATTCGTGGGGCGGCCTGTACTGGAACGACCCGGCATTGACCGTGGAACTGACCAATGCGTGGAAGGACTTCGTGGTAACCCGTGGCGGGATTGTGGTCTTCGCCAACGGCAACAGCGGGGCCGATCCGCGGTATGCCGGCAATCCTTCCGATAACGCTGCGCTCCCGACCATTGCCAACGATGCCGCGCTCGAAAAAGGCTGGCTGACGGTCGGCGCGCTGGACCCGGAACAGCCTACCCAGTTGACCGCGTACTCGCAGCAGTGCGGCATCGCCATGAATTACTGCCTGGTGGCGCCGGGCAATGTGGTTTTCATCGACCCGC
>JBDSIA010000273.1:0-5469 GCA_039918175.1 Thermomonas sp. | reverse complement strand
GGCGTGAACGCGTCGATGAAGCGCTATCGCGCAATCCCATCCTGGTGACCGCGCTGAACCCGGTAATTGGCTACGAGAAGGCCGCGAAAATCGCCAAGCGTGCGTATGCGGAAAATCGCGCCGTGCTCGATGTGGCGATCGAGGAAACCGGCATGCCCGAAAAGCAGTTGCGCCGCTTGCTGGATCCAGCCCTGCTTGCGCGGGGCGGAATCCAGGACGACACAAACCAGGGAATAAGGCCCGTTTGACGCAAGCCGGGTGTTCAATGGGCGTTGAGTTGGCGAGCCAGTTCGTAAGCGGCTTCCTGCACAGCTTCGCGCGCAGAGTTTGTTCCGGAATTCGACATTACCGCCACGGTAATGTCCAAGTCGGGGGCGATGACCAGAAAGCCCACGCCACCCTCTTGTATACCACCGTGATGGATGATGGGCGTTGGCTTGTCCTTGCCGAGCATCCTGACGGAGCTGTCGATCCGCCACCCCAGTGCGTAATTCTGCGGATTGGGGCGGCCGTCCGCCAGTTTCGTCGGCGTCCACATCGTGTTGCGCGCGGACTTGGACAAAAAGCCTTCCTTGGCAGCGCACATGCCAAGCCGCACCAGATCAGACGGTGTCGAAACAAGGCCTCCTCCAGCAATACGGTTACTGGTATCCATCTCTTCAGCCACGCTGTATCGCCCTTGTTCCGCTTGATAGAAGGTCGCGCGATCTTTCATCGGGGCGGGTGAGTCGAGCATGCTGTCATGCATGCCGCATGGCTCGAAAACGAACACTTGCAGTAGTTGAGGGAATGGGGAACTGGCCGCCAATTCCAGTTTCCGCGACAAGAGCGAGTAGCCCCAAGTCGAATAGAGGAAGTCGGTGCCAGGCGCAAACCGCAAGCGATCGCCGATGAAGACATCCAGCCCATCGGCAACGCTTGCGTAATGCTTCGGGCGCTTGAGACCAAACGTGCCAGACAGGATTTCCCCCATCGAATAGTGCCGAATGCCGGACACATGGGACGCAAGTTGCCTGGGAGTGATGCTGCGTGACGCTTCCGGAAGCCCGTCTATGCTGGTCCCGAGCGGGGCATCGAGATTCAGCAGGCCACGGTCGACCAAGCGCATCATCGCCATGGCCGTGATCGGCTTTGCCATGCTACCGGTGCGGTAGCGGGTGGCTGGCGATGCAAGCTCGCGGCCTGCGATATTGGCCCAACCGTACGATCCGGCCCAGCGAATTTCACCCCCATGTGCAATCGCTGCCGACATCGACGGCACGCCTGCCTTGAGTACTGCTTCGCGAAGTGCCAACTCAAGGGCGGCCGCTTTCGACGTGGCGAGGCCAGCGGAAGAAGTGCTGGTAGCCGCCGTCGTAGCAGGCAGCGTGGGGATATCCTGTTTCGAGAACGCGTGCGTTCGGTCGCTGTACGCGATCACCAACGCGAGGCCGAGCACCAGTGGAGCAAACTTGCGAACGTTTTTCATGGGCGACTCAGGGGAATGTTGATTGCAGATGTTGCATGGATGGACAACTGTTGGTTCTGATCCCGGACTGAAGATCAGTCGCTTGAGACTGCGACATTCGGCTTGTGGTCCTTGCCGCAATCGTCGATGTCATCCTGGGTCATCCGCGCATAGGGTTTGAACTCCGGGGTTGAGGCCGCCAGCGCTTGTTGGCTGGCCAACAATGCCGGCATCTTCGTGCACAGCTTCATCGCCTCGGCCTCGATCTTCTTGCCTTGGGCCTCCATGCGTTGCTCGAAGGCTTTCTCGCCGTCCTTGCCACCAAAGATGGCGCCGACGACCCCGCCCAGTGCTTCGCCGGCGATGTCGGCGCCTTTCGCGCCGATCGCCATGCCTGCTTCAGCCACGCCGAGAATCTGGCCACGATAGGCGAGCAGTTGCTGGCGCTGGACCGGTGTGACTGCCACTGGCTTGCCCTCGATCAACAGGTCGCCCTGTGGCGTGATCTCCGCTTTCGGGGAGTCGCTGTCCGGGCGGTGGATCTTGTGTCCATTGATGCTGAGGTTGAAGCCATCGCTGATGCTGATGTTCTGGGTACGCAGTTCGGCGCGCGCCTCGGCGATGGCCTTCTCGACATGCCGACCAATCATTGTGGTCGGTGCGTCCGTGTCGGCGACGGGGGGCGCGGGAGCTGCCGGTGGGGCAGGCGGCGCGGGCGGCTGGCTGCAGGCCAGCAGGGGTGCGCTGGTGAGAACTGCCAGGGTCAGGCTGAGTAACTTGTTCATGGAGACTCCGGGTTTGTGCAATGGTCTGTGCAAAACATGGCGAGGCGGGTATCAGCTGTCGTCGCGCCAGCGGCGCAGGCGGATCGCGGCGTAGATCATGATCGCGCCGACCAGCGCGCCGATCCACAATTCCGCAGTGCCGAACACCGCCCAGCTTTTGCCGATCTGGATCGCGTTGGCTATATCGCCAGGGCCGTTGAGGTGAGTGGACAACTGATTCTTCATGGCGTCGTTCATGTACCAGGTGCCGGGGAACACGCTAGTCAGGCCGCGGGCAACCACATTCCGCCAGAACCAGCCAGCATCAAGGCTGAAGACATTCATCAAGCCGAACCAGGTCACGATGATCCCCGAGAACACCGGCAACAGGATGGCCCACAGAAACGGCTTGCTGCGCGACCATGCCGAGCACAACATCAGCCAGCCGACGGTGGGCAGCGCCCACAATGCATAAACCGGGATGCAGGCGATCAGTGCGGCGACGATCTTGAGCGGGCTACCCGGCCCCCAAATCAGTTCCATCGGATTGCCGTTGTGCAACAGTACGAAGCCGCTGATCATGATCAGAAAAGCGAACATGGTGGCGATCGCAGCGCCAATGGCTAAGGTGGGTGCAACCACCAGAGCGCTGATTAACTTCGACAATACGGTGTCGCGGTCGGAAACTGGCAACGACTTCCAGAACAGCACGCTGCGATCCTTGCGCTCGTCATACAGGGTGCCAAGGCAATAGAAGAACACCACGAAGCCAAGCACCATCAGTGGCCACATTGAGGAGGTCAGCATACTCATGTCGATGCCGCCAGCCAGGTCGTGCATATTCTTGGCATCCATCTTCGACGAGAGCATGCCCAGGTCGAGTCCGTTGATGTTGACGGTACCAAGGCTGTCGCCGTGGAACTTGCCTTCGGCAAAGGCGCGGCGGGCGGCAACTTCGCCGAAGATCAGAGCCATCAGGGTCAGCACCATCGAGATCGCGCCGGCCCAGATCGGCGCCCACAAGAATCCACCTTTGTGCTCCCAGAACTCGCGCTTGAGCAGCAACTTGAATTTGTGGGTGGCATGCGGCGCGGCGCGGACGGGGCGCGGACGCTCTGCGATGTTCATCGCGGTAGTTTCAACGCTGGTGTTCATGCGTAGGTTCCCTTCATGGTGGCAACGAACAGGTCGGCCAGGCCTGGATTGCGGGTTTCACCGATCTCGGCCAGCCGGGCCGGATCGGCGCCATCAAACAACATCACGGTCTTGCCGAAGGGCAGGGCGCGCTCGTCGATCGGCGTCAGTGTGCGGGCCGCTTCCAGCTGATCGGGATTGACCAGCACTTCGACGTAGCGAGCGCCGACGTCATCCATGCTGGCGTCCAGCACGATCTTGCCGTCGCGGATAAACATGACATCGGTGAGGATGTGTTCGATTTCCTCGACCTGGTGGGTAGTCACCAGGATGGTTTTCTCTTCATCGAAGTAGTCCTCAAGCAGACGCTGGTAGAACTGCTTGCGATAGAGGATGTCCAGGCCCAGGGTCGGTTCGTCCAGCACCAGGAACTTGGCGTCGATGGCCATCACCAGCGCCAGGTGCAGTTGCACGATCATCCCCTTGGACATTTCGCGCACACGCAATTCCGGCGTCAGCTGGGTACCTTGCAGGAAGCGCCAGCACTTGCTGGCATCGAAGCGCGGGTGCACGCCGGCGGTGAACTCGATCGCCTGCTTGACGTTGATCCAGCGCGGCAGCACGGCGACGTCGGCGATGAAGCAGACATCGTTCATCAACTCGTCGCGCTGGGTGCGTGGATCCTTGCCCAGCACCTTGAGATCGCCCTCGAATGGGATCAGGCCGAGCATGGCCTTGAGGGCGGTGGTCTTGCCGGCACCATTCGGGCCGATCAGGCCGACAATGCGGCCAACCGGGATCTCGAAACTGGTGCCATCGAGCGCCAACTTGCCCTTGTAAGCCTTGCGCAGGCCACGTGCGGTAACGACATTGCTGCTCAGGGATGCACTCATTTCTTTCCCCACTTGTTCTTGGGATCAAGCAGTTCGCCGGGCTCCAGGCCCAGGCGCTGGATTCGCTCAAGTACCAGCGGCCACTCCTCGCGCAGGAAATGTTCGCGCTCACTGCTCATCAACCGCGTGGCGGCGCCATCGGTCACGTACATGCCAAGTCCCCTACGTTTTTCCACAAGTTGGTCTTCCGCGAGTTCCTGGTAGGCACGCGAAACGGTGATTGGATTGAGCTGGTATTCGGCCGCGACCTGGCGGACCGATGGCAGCGCATCGCCGGGTTTGAGCACGCCGTCAAGCAGCATCGCCACGACGCGTTCTTTGAGTTGGCGGTAGATGGGAGCGCCATCAGTCCATTCGATTGCGGCCATGGGTCAGCTCCGCGGCGCGAATGAAAAGAACGGCATCGCCAGCGACTGCCGGCTAGTGCGCACCGTGCGTGGCCGCTGGACTGGCGCGACATCCGCCCTCTCCATGGCAACGCTGCCCATTGCGACCGATGGATCGATCGAGACGAGCACGCTGGCGGTGTTTATGGCGCCCAGGTCAGGCGCGACCGGGGAACTGGCGACCAGGCCGACGACCAGCAGGCTGCTGCTCGCGATCACGGCCATCAGGGTGTTGTGGAGTTTGCGGGTCATGGTGACGTCCTGCTTTGGGTGTTCGGTGTTGTAGGCAACTATAACACTAGATTTCCTTCCGTCAAGCACTGAGTGACCCAACTGATGGCATAGGAACAGGATTCCCTATCCAAATGCATTGAAGACGTTGGAATGAACGGGAGGGAGCGCCGGGATTGCCGTGCCCGACGTGGCAACCGACAATGGTGGGATTGCCGGCGGCGCCAAGCGTCGGGTCTGACCATCAATGGAGTTGTCGATGTCCTTTTCCTCACGCGCTGTCTGTGCATTGCTGCTTGTCGCGGTGTTTGGCCTGGCCCAGGCGCAGCAGGCACCACTTGCCACTGACCGCGACAAGATTGGCTACATGATCGGCATGGACGTGGCACGCTCCCTTGAACCAGCGATGCCGGACATGGATATGGCCGCTTTCCAGAAGGCGTTGGAAAACGGGATGGCGGGCAAGCAGCCATTGCTGGACGGCACCGACGCACAGAAGACCTCGCAGGCATTGATGGCCAGCATCGGCGCGCGCAAGAGCGGTAAGCCCAGTCCTGCGCTGGACCGAGAGCAAGTCGGTTATCTGCTTGGCGCGGATGTAGGCCGCACCTTGG
>JBDSIA010000272.1:0-1918 GCA_039918175.1 Thermomonas sp. | reverse complement strand
ACCGAAAAAATGTCGAAGTCGAAGAACAACGGCGTCGATCCGCAGGCGATGGTCGACAAGTACGGCGCTGACACCGTGCGGCTGTTCTCGATGTTTGCTGCGCCGCCGGAACAGTCACTGGAATGGAACGAAGCCGGCGTCGAAGGCATGTCGCGCTTCTTGCGCCGGTTGTGGCGGGACATCCACGCGCATGCCGCGCAGCCGGACCATCCGGAGGTGGATCAGTCCATGCTGGATGCCGCGCAGAAAACAATGCGTCGGCACACCCACGAGGCGATCCGCAAAGTCGGCGACGACTACGGCCGCAGGCACAGCTTCAACACCGCGATTGCCGCGTTGATGGAACTGCTGAACCACCTCGGCAAATTCAATGACATGGGTGAGCAGGGCAGGGCCGTACGTCACGAGGCGTTCGAAGCCATCGTGCTGCTACTCAATCCGATCACCCCGCACATCAGCCATGCGCTGTGGCAGGTGCTGGGGAATGCGCAGGAATTGCTGGAAGACATCCCGTTCCCGCAGGCCGACCCGTCTGCGCTGGAACGCGATGCGGTGACCTTGGCGGTGCAGGTCAACGGCAAGCTGCGCGCCACGATCGAGATGGCACCAGATACCAGCCGCGAAGCCGCCGAGGCGGCGGCGCTGGCGGAGCCGGCAATCGTGCGGATGCTGGAGGGCCTGACAGTGCGCAAGGTCATCGTCGTTCCGGGCAAGATCGTCAATATCGTGGCGGCGTGATCTGGCGTTGCGACTGATCGGGGGAAGGACTGGCGTGGATTCCGTTTTCACGAAACTTCACTCCGGCCGCGTTTCCGGTCAGACTTCGGGTATGAAGTCACGACTCCTGACCGTTGTCCTCGCCACCGCCCTGTTGACCGGCTGCGGTTTCCACCTGCGAAATGCGCTCAGCTTGCCGGCCAACATCGGCCCCGTGCGGGTGCTGGCGAGCGACCAATACAGCGCACTCGCCGAAAACCTGGCCGATGGCCTGCAGCGCGCCGGTGCCCAGGCCGCCGCCGCGGATGCGACCACCGGCGTGGCGACCTTGCAGGTGATTTCCGAGCAATGGGCCGATACCCCGATCAGCCAGGACCAGTTCGGCCGCGCACAGGAGTTCTCGCTGCGTTATGCGGTGGTGTTTACCCTGCGCCGCGCGGACGACAGCGTGGTGGTGCCGCAGCAAGCGGTCGAATTGGCGCGCGATTACCTGGCACCCGCGGTGGATTCGATCGGCAAAGCCAGCGAGCGTGAACTGCTGGTGCGCGAGTTGCGGCGCGACATGGCGACCGCGATCCTGCGCCGCGTGGATGCTGCGACCAAGCATGCAGCACCTGCCACTGAATGAGCACGTCCGGCGAAAAGGGGTCAGAGTGAATTTCGTTTCACGAAACTTCACTCTGACCCCTTTTCGCATGAACCCTGATTTCTCGCTTCCCATGACCCAATGGAACTGACCCCGGACCGAATCGCCAGGCAGCTGGCGGGCGAGCCCCTGCGGCCGGCGTGGCTGGTCGCCGGGCCGGAAACCCTGCTGGTGCTGGAAGCTGCGGATGAGATCCGCAAGGCGGCGCGCGCGCAAGGGGTAAACGAGCGCGAAGTACATGACATGGAAGGCCGCGATCCCGACTGGGACGGGCTGTTGGCATCGATACATGCCCCGAGCCTGTTCGCCAGCCGGCGTCTGGTCGAAGTGCGACTGCCCACGGGCAAGCCCGGCGTCATTGGTGCCAAGTTGATAGACAAGTTGTGCAAGGATTTGCCTGCGGATGTCGTGCTGCTGGTGATCGCCAGTGAATGGTCCAAGTCCCACGGCGGCAAGTGGCGCGATGCGATCGGCCGCGTCGGCCACAGTTGTATCGCCTGGTCGATCAAGCCGCATGAGCTCAATGGCTGGATTGAACGCCGCCTGCGCAGCCGT
>JBDSIA010000271.1:0-11376 GCA_039918175.1 Thermomonas sp. | reverse complement strand
TCCAGCCGCCTTCCACGTACTGGTCGAAAGCCTGCTTGAAGCCGGGTGGGGCAGTGACGTCGCCGCTGGCCTTGTCGTAGGTGCAGCCGATCCGGTCGCCGATGCCATTGAGTGGCGCCAGCACGGTTTCGGAAAAGCGTGCAGCTTCATCCAGAACAGCATCGACCAACTCGCGGTTGGCATCTTCGAAGCCCAGCCGTTCAAACAGGGGTGCTACATCCAGCACGTCGAACAATGCGAAGCGGATGTCGTCCAGCGGTGCTTTGTAGCTGCTCATGCGTGCTTCCGGCTGCGATCGGGCCGCCAATCGGTCCGTGGAAACATCAGCATACTACGGCGTATGGTATTCCGCCGGAATTCCTCCAGGTGCGGGATCAGCGCAGGACGCCGGGCAGGCCGGGCACCGGAGTCAGGGCGCTGTTGCGTTCGATCTTGTAGGTGCGCGATTTGCCCTCTGCGGGTCCCGCCTCCACGCTGCCACCCAAGGTGTAATTCAGACTGCGGCCATCCGCCAAGGCGGTTGCGATGCGTGCGCGCCCGTCCGCCGTCGGGGTGATGGTGGCGTTCACCACGTCGGCAGATTCCGGCCCGATGTTGATCTGCGGCTGCGCCTGCACGCTGCCTGCCGCGCCATTGTCGAACGCGATCTGGATGTTGGTGGTGTTGAAGCGCATCGGCACGCTGCTGAAGTTGTCAAGCCGCAACTGCACGTCCCAGCGGCCATCGGCGCGTACCGTCAATTGCTGGATGCTTGCCGCTGGTTCCGAGACCCGGCGTACCGGACCACTGCCGCAACCGGCAAGCAGCAAGGCGACTGCGGCGATCCACACGGCGATCAAGGAAACGTTGCGAATCATGGCGGCATCCTCAAAACAGGGATGCCGAGCATAGCCCGCACCCCGGTAGTTCGCAGGCCTGGATCAGTAGCCCGCCTCGATCTCGGTGACCGGCAAGTCGCGGATATAGGCATCCTTGGCCACGAAGAACGCCACCGCGCAATGGTAGGCCTCGCGCCCCAGCGCGACCCGGGTCTCGGCGGTCGCGGCGGCAGGGTCTTGGCGACTTAGCAGCGCGGTGTAAAGGGTCAAGGCGATGTCGTGGATGTCCATGGCGTTAGCGGGCGTTTCCTGATGCGGAAGCGCGACGATACACCGGACCCATCCGCAACATGCATTTGCACGAGCAGCCATTAACAACAAAACCCCGCAGCGGCCTGGGCCTTGCGGGGTTTTCGATCGAAGAACCTGCGAATGGTGGCCGGGGACGGAATCGAACCGCCGACACGGGGATTTTCAATCCCCTGCTCTACCAACTGAGCTACCCGGCCATCGGTTCAGCGAGCCGCGCATCATACGGTGCGCAAGCGGGCACGGCAAGCCACGCAAGCCGCACATGGGCTGAACATCGCCATTCCGGTTGGCTCAAATTAAACAAGTGTCGTGCATGATCGTTGCATCGCCCACAGGAGGCCGACATGAAATCCATTCTTCCCCTGCTCGCCGCCATTTCACTCGCTGCATGCGCGACCACCGGGCGCC
Organism: Thermomonas sp.; assembly: GCA_039918175.1. GTDB lineage: Bacteria > Pseudomonadota > Gammaproteobacteria > Xanthomonadales > Xanthomonadaceae > Thermomonas. Next base: position 9,838 of record JBDSIA010000271.1, on the reverse strand, counting down.
CTGACAGCGAGCGGCTTGCGTTGTATATGAGTCATGCAGGCGAGCCAGTGAACCGAATCCATTATTTCAGTGCAATGGGGTGGGAACGCGTCGATGGTGAGCATGTCCTGCTGAACCTGCGACCCAGGGAAAGCTGGTTGCTCAAGCTTTCCGGCAATTGCCTTGATTGGGGCAGTGGCTCGCCTTTCCTGGCTGTTTCATCGCAGACCGGATGGTTATTGAGCAAATTCGACAGCATCAAGATGTCGGGCTCGCCCGTCACCTGCAGCATCGACGAGATTCGCTCGATCGATCTTCCCGCCGTGCGAACAGCCGAGAAACAGCTGCGCGATCAGTCCGTTTCCGGCACGTAACCTGCGGGACGTTCGGCGCCGCCGCCGAACAGGAACTTGAGCATCTCGGCTTCAAGGAAGCGGCGATGCTCCGGGTTGAGAGGCGACAACCGGTTCTCGTTGATCAGCATGGTCTGGTGCGCAAGCCAGCGTTGCCAAGCCGGCTTGCCGACATGTGCAAACACCCGCTTGCCGGCGTCGCCGGGCCACGGTGCGAAATCCAGGCCTTCGGCGTCGACTTGGTCGACTTCGCAGAACACCATCCTTGCCATCGTGCTTACTCCTTCAGCAATCGCCGGATCGGCGCGGGCAGACCGATGCCGCCCAGTTCAGCGCGCGATGCCCAACGCAGGTCGTCATTGTCGCCGATCGCATCGCGTGCATGAACTCCGGCGATGCGATGTGGCTGGATCTGCAGCCTGTAATGGCTGAACCCGTGCATGACCGGTTCATCGGCTTGCATATGTTCGAAGTCGCCTTCGAGGTGGCGTTCGAACCATTGCCGGGCGTCGGTAAGATCGGCGTATTCGGGCAGCGACCACAGGCAGGCCCAGACGCCGGTCGGCGGACGGCGTAGGAGCAATACGTGGCCTGCATCATCCTCGATCAGAAGCATGTGCGCTGCGCGTAGCGGCAATGGATTGCCGGGCTTTGGCGAAGGCAGTTCGGCGGTGCGGCCTTCGCTAAATGCAATGCAGTCAGGTTGGAGCGGGCACAGGCCGCACGCCGGATCCGCGCGGGTACAAAGCGTCGCGCCGAGATCCATCTGTGCCTGCGTGTAATCAGCCAGCCGCGAATCCGGTAGCAACGATTCGGCGATCAACCATAACTTTTTTTCAATGGCAGGCGTGCCCGGCCAACCCTCCACGCCGTGCACCCGGCACAGCACACGTTTGACGTTGCCATCCAGGATCGCGGCCCGCTCGCCCCAGGCTTGGGCCAGGATTGCGCCAGCGGTACTTCGGCCGATGCCGGGCAGCGTCCGTAAGGCCTCGGCATCGCGCGGCAGTTCGCAGCCATGCTGTTCCACGCAGCGTTTCGCAGCCGCATGCAGGTTGCGGGCGCGTGCGTAGTAGCCCAACCCGGACCACAGCGCTAATACCTCGTCCTGCGATGCCGCCGCGAGCGCAGGCAGGTCCGGCAAAGCAGCAACGAAGCGTTCGAAGTAGGGCGCCACCACCGCGACCTGGGTTTGCTGCAGCATGATTTCCGATAGCCAGACCCGATATGGCATGCGCGGGTGCTGCCAGGGCAAGTCGTGACGTCCGTGGTGGTCGAACCAGTCCAGCAATCGCGCCGCGAAATCAGTCAACCCAGCGGCTTGCCTCATGGCTTGGGGGGTGCGGGCATAGCCGATGCGGGCAAGTCCGGATCGTCCTCGAATTCGATTTCCACGCCCTCGAGCTTGGCGCCGGCGATCTCGATGCGCGGTGTCTGCAGCCGACCTGTCAATGGCGGTAGCGGAGATCCGGCCGTGCCCGAGTCGATCCAGTCCAGGATCGCCGGCAGCTTGAAACGCGCATCGAAGATGGTGTTGTCGCGATGCAGCGACAGCGAAGCCGCTTCACTGAAATCAACTCGGCCCACATAGTCGAGCGAGAACGACAGCGGCGATGTCGACGCTGACAGTGGTGGTGGCAGTGCTGGCCATGCTTGCGGCCACGCCGCAATATCGCCCTGCAGTCGCAGCACCAGTCGATTGCCAAGTGCAAGTGCGCCCCTGGCCTTCGCATCCGGGATCACCCCGTGGCCATGCAGGACCAGCGCAGCAGGATCCATCGCCCACACGCCTTTGGCAACATGCAGCGGGCCAGCCGCGCCGAGGACGAAGGGCAGGTTCGACTTGGTGGAAACGTAGCGCGCCGACAGGCCGAACCTGGCAGGCGCCATGCTGATATCGCCGTTGTCCAGGTGCAGTGGCCCGGCCAGATCGACTTGAGCCGGCAGCTTCCAGCCGGCGCCTTCAAGCGTCGCTGTGCCGATTGCGGTCAGGCCAGCGTCATTGGCAGGCTTGGTCATGGCGACATCGAAATCGAATGCAAGCGATGTGGGCGGTTCAAGATAGCGCCCCTGCAGGTGGCTATGCAGCGGTTTGCCCGGGGCAAGCGAGGGCAAGTCGACGCCGATGCCGTCGATGGTCCAGCCGTCGTTGTTGATGCGCCCGCGGCTGACATGCAAGCCATCGGTCAAAGTGGGGATTCGGGTTTCAGCTGGCGGGCGCGATGCCAGCCATCGTTGCAGCGCCGGGAGGTCGAGGACCGGGGCGTCCAGTTCGATGCGTTGGGCGGTCAGCTTTGCACCGCGTGCACGGATGCTGCTCCACGGCATTGAAACCAACACCCGTTCGGCGCGAAGCATTGGCGTGGGGTCGCCCGGGCGTTGCGCGACGACGCCATGCAGGACCAGTTGCGGCGTCCCGCGAAGTCGATAACTGGCCAAACCCGATGCGGTGATCCGCAGGCCCAGCGACTTGCCGACGCGATCCAGCAGCAAGCGGCTCGCTCGCTGCGGTTGCAACAGGTAGCCGGCGATCAGGCCAAACACCAACAGCACAATCACAACGACGATCGCGAAGCGGGCCAGCCGGCTTCGGCGTTGGCGCACCGGCACGGGAGCAGCAGCGCTCACCCGGTCAGCGATTCGGGCAGCAGCGCATCGACGAAAGCTTCGGCGTCGAACACACGCAGGTCTTCCGCCCCTTCGCCGATGCCGGCATAGCGGATCGGGATACCGAACTCGCGTGCCAGCGCGAACACCACCCCACCCTTGGCCGTGCCGTCGAGCTTGGTCACCACCAGTCCGGAGACATTGACCGCGGCATGGAACTGGCGAACCTGGCTAATCGCGTTCTGGCCGGTGGTGCCGTCTATCACCATCAGCACCTCATGCGGCGCACTTGCGTCGAGCTTGCCGATCACGCGACGAATCTTGCCGAGTTCGGCCATCAAGCCGTGCTGGGTGTGCAAGCGCCCGGCGGTGTCGGCGATCAGCACTTCGACGCCGCGCGCGGTCGCAGCCTGCATTGCATCGAAGGCCACCGAGGCCGGATCCGCATCCTGCCCCTGTGCGATCACGGCCACCCCATTGCGTTCGCCCCAGGCCTGCAACTGGGCGACTGCGGCCGCGCGGAAGGTATCACCGGCAGCCAGCATCAGGCTGCGGCCTTCGTCCTTGTAGCGGCGCGCCAGCTTGCCGATCGTGGTGGTCTTGCCGACCCCATTGACGCCCACGGTCAGGATCACGAACGGGCGCTTCCCGCGATCAATCTCCAGCGGCTTCGCCACGGGGAGCAATAATGCGATGAGGTCGGCGCGCAACGCGCGCAGCAAGGCATGGGCATCGACGAACTCGCGCGCTTTCATCCGTTTGCGCAGGGATTCGACCAATTGCGTGCTCGCGGTAACCCCGACATCGGCAGTCAGCAATGCGGTTTCGATGTCGTCCAGTAACTCGTCGTCGAGCTTGGGGTTGCGCGAGAACAGGCCGCCCAGGCTGCGCGCGAAACCGCTGCCGCGCAGGCGTTCACGCCAGCCCGAGCTGGACGAGGATGTGCTGAGTGCAACTGCAGGCTCGATGGGAAGAGTTTCGATTACCCGTGGGTCGACGACCGGGTCGGCAAGTGCCTCGACAGACTCGACATCGACTATTGGTGTGGGCATGGTTGCTTCGACACTCGATTGGGTGTCGGCTTCCACGGGAGCAGCCGCGGGCGCATTCGGAAATGCGGCGGCAAGTTCTTCGATGCTGAGGCGACGTTCGGGTTGCGCGTCGGGCTTGGTGCGGCGGAACCAGCTGGCCATGGTGTGCGGTCATCGTCGCCGTTCGCGAAGGTGTCGGCGGATAGGCGAGAATGGCGCGCATGGTAACACCCGCCTCCCATTCGCCCGGATGAATGCCGGCCGCAAACCACCACCCCGCGCGCGCCTTCAGGCCAGCAAGCCGGGCAGTGTCCGCATCATCGGCGGACGTTGGCGCGGAACCCGTTTGCCGGTGCCGGATCGCCCGGGCCTGCGGCCGACTTCCGACCGCGTGCGCGAAACCCTGTTCAACTGGTTACAGCCGCAGTTGCCCGGGGCGCGGGTACTCGACTTGTTCGCAGGCAGTGGCGCACTGGGACTGGAAGCGTTGTCGCGCGGCGCGGCGTCGGCACAGCTGGTCGAAGCCGATGCCACACTGGCCTCGGGCCTGCGCGAGCTCGGTGTCCGGCTGGGTGCGGGTGGGCAGCTGAAGGTGCATGGCGGAGATGCTTTGGCCTGGCTAAGTGCCCGCCCGCCAAGTGTGTTCGATATTGCCTTCGTCGATCCGCCGTTCGATGCCGACCTGTGGGATGGAGTGCTGGCGTTGCTGCCGGCACTGATGGCAGCACAGGCATGGATTTATCTTGAATCCCCGAGTGCGTTCGCGCCGGTCTTGCCGGTGGAATGGTCACTGCATCGGGAAAACCATACCCGGGATGTGCGCTATGGCCTGTATCGGCGCGGGTGACGGAGTACACTTGACCTCAGTCCACAACAACGGAAATCCAGCGACGACATGAGCGTGGCCACGCGCATCGCGGTTTATCCGGGGACTTTCGACCCGATCACCAATGGCCATGTGGACCTCGTCGATCGGGCGTCGCCGTTGTTCGAGAAACTGATCGTCGGCATCGCCGCCAGCCCCGGCAAGAGCCCGGCTTTGCCGATGGCGTTGCGGGTGGAATTGGCGCGTGAGGCACTTTCAGGCTATGCCAATGTGGAAGTGCATGGTTTCGACTGCCTGCTGGCCAATTACGTGCGTGAGCTAGGTGCCGGGGTGCTGCTGCGCGGCCTGCGCGCGGTGTCCGATTTCGAATACGAATTCCAGCTGGCCAGCATGAACCGCCACCTTATCCCGGAGGTCGAGACCCTGTTCCTGACCCCGGCCGAGCAATACGGCTTCATTTCGTCGTCGCTGGTGCGCGAGATCTCGCGCCTTGGCGGTGATGTTTCAGGCTTCGTCCCGCCCGCAGTGGCCACCGCGCTGCAAGCGCAATGGCGCAAATGTGAAGGATGAAGCAGTGCCTGGCAACCGTGCCACCCATGCCATACCGTTAGCAAGAAGGTGAACCTTATGAACACGATGCTCCGAATGCTCCTGATCGCTTGCCTGATCCTTCCGTTCGCCGCGTGCAAGAAGGAACAGGCACCCCAGGTCGAGGTCGCAACCGCGCCGTTGACAGCACCCACCAGCGAGGATATGCCGGCCTGGCGCGCCTACGTTACCGACGTGGCCAAGCGCAACATGGACGGCATCACCAACAGCCCGTACGTCTATTTCCTTCCCGGAGAGGGCAGCGAAGGGTTTGCCGGCCAGTACGACCGCCAGTTGGAGAAGCTTCAGGGCGATCTGTCGCGCGGCATCATCGCTGGGAACATGCTGGTGTTCGCCTCGCCTTCGTCGGCCAAGCTTGCCGAGATGGCCACGGTAGCTTTCCAACAGGTGGTCCAGGGCACGATGAAAGACGTGAAGGTTCTGTTTATCGGCAAGCCCGAGGACAGCGAGAAGGTCAAGGCCGCTGCCGAGCCGAGCGGCGTGAAATACGTGTTTGTCGAAGCGAAGTAACCACACCTGTGTGCCAGCCCTCTTCGCACGCGCAGAGGGCTCATCGCCATGTCGCTGAAGATCAACGAACTCTGCGTCAACTGCGACGTCTGCGAGCCGGTCTGCCCGAACAAGGCAATCACTCAGGGCGAGACGATCTACGTGATTGATCCGGACCTGTGCACGGAGTGCGTGGGCCATCACGACGAGCCGCAATGCGTGGTGGTCTGCCCGGTTGAATGCATCGACCCGGATCCGCAGTTCGCGGAAAGCCACGACCAGTTGCTTGCCAAACTGATGCGGCTGCAGTTGGTCCAATGAGGATGGGAGCACTAGTCGTATGAAGCAGCTGCGTTGGTTCATTTTGTCGATGTTGATGGCCGCGTTGCCGGTATTGGCGCAGGCGCCCACCAAATCCACGTCGCGACATCCCGCACATCCGCCCGGTGCGGTGATCGCGTCGGCACATGCCATGGCCACAGATGCTGGCATCGACATCATCAGGCAGGGCGGTAACGCCTTCGATGCCGCGGTCACGGTATCGGCGGTGCTGTCGGTGGTCGAACCGATCAGCTCGGGCCTGGGTGGTGGCGGTTTCTTCCTGCTGCACGATGGCAAGACCGGCAAGGACGTGTTCGTGGATGCGCGCGAGACCGCACCGGCTTCAGCAACGCCCGAGGCCTATCTCGACAAGAACGGTGAACTGGACCGCGACCGTGCAACCACCGGGCCATGGTCGGCTGGGATTCCCGGCCTGCCCGCGGGTCTGGTGCACGTGGCCAATCGCTACGGGCGACTGCCGCTGAAGACTTCGCTGGCCCCGGCGATCCGGATCGCGCGCGAGGGCTTCGCGGTTTACGCGCGCCTTGCCAATGGCTATGCCGCCAAGCGCACGGTCATGGAGCGCTACCCCGGCACCCGCGCGGTGTATCTAGCCAGTGGCCAGCCGCTAAAGGAAGGTGACGTGTTCCGCCAACCAGACCTTGCTGCGACGTTGGAGCGACTGGCGCTCAAGGGCCATAACGGCTTCTACAGCGGCATCACCGCGCAACGCCTGTTAGCTGGCGTCAAGGCCGAAGGCGGGCAGTGGACCGCACACGAATTGGCCGCCTACCAGGTCAAGGAGCGCGAACCGCTGCAGTTCCATTACGACGGCTGGAAGGTGACGACGGCACCGCCTCCGTCCTCGGGCGGTATCGCGCTGGCCGAAATGCTGCAGATCCTCGCGCCTTGGGACCTGGCCAAGTTGCCGCAGGCCGAACGCGTACACCTGACAGTGGAAGCGATGCGCCGCGCGTACCGCGACCGGACCTTTTACTTGGGCGACCCGGACTTCGTGAAGATTCCAATGAAGACGTTGGCGGATCCCGACTACGCGGCCGGCCTGCGCGCCACCATCCATCCGGACAAGGCCACGCCCAGCGATCTGTTGTCTGGCGCACCCACACCGCTGGAGGATGATGAAACCACGCATTTTTCGATTATCGACGCCGACGGCAACCGCGCCGCCGTCACCCAGACCGTGAACGTGCTTTTGGGCTCCGGATTGGTGCCGCCGGGGACCGGGGTCATGCTCAACAACGAGATGGACGACTTCGCGTTGAAGCCGGGCACGCCCAACGAGTACGGCGTAATGGGCTTCGATGCCAATGCGCCGGCGCCGGGCAAGCGCATGCTGAGCTCGATGACGCCGACCTTCATGGAATCCGCTGACAAGGTGGTCGTGATTGGCACGCCCGGTGGCAGCCGCATCATCACCATGGTCTTGCTGGGGGTGCTGGGCTATGTCGATGGACTTGACGCGCAACAGGTTGCCGCATTGCCTCGCTATCACCATCAGTGGCTGCCAGACGTCATCGACACCGAAGGCGGCGCAATGCCCGCCGATGTGGTCGCAAAGTTGCGGGCGATGGGCCATGAGGTCGACGTCCCCGAGGACGGCGACGCGGGGAAGAATTCCAGCCACACCTGGGGCAACATGAATACGGTGCTGTGGAACCGCCGCACCAATTTCCTGAGCGGCGGCACCGATCCGCGCAGTCCGGTCGGCAAGACTGAAGTGCTGCTGCAACCTTGAATGGAATTTGGCTGTCCTCCCGGCGAAAGCCGGGATCCAGCTATGGTTTCAACGGCTGGACTCCGGCTTGCCCGGAGTGACAAGCCAACGCAGTAGACTTGGACGATGAAACTCTGGTCGATCCTCGGTAATTCGCAGAAGCTCGATGGCGGTGCCATGTTCGGCAATGCGCCCAAGGCGATGTGGGAACGCTGGTCGAGTGTCGATGCCGATAATCGCATCGAACTGGCCTGCCGCGCGTTGTTGGCATCCCCATTGAACGGCAAGACAGTGCTGTTCGAAACCGGCATCGGCGCATTCTTCGAACCCAAGCTGCGCGAGCGTTACGGTGTGCAGGAACCGCAGCACGTGCTGATGGATTCCTTGCGGGGAGCGGGCTTCAGCCACGAGGACATCGATGTGGTCGTGCTCTCGCACCTGCATTTCGACCATGCCGGCGGCTTGCTTGCTGCGTGGGAAGAGCACCAGCCAGCGCGCCTGCTGTTTCCGAATGCGACCTTCGTGGTCAGTGCAGCCTGCTGGGACCGCGCGCGTGAGCCACATCCTCGCGACCGCGCCAGCTTCATCGGTGAATTGCCAGACTTGCTGGAGGCCAGCGGCCGTCTGGAAATCGTCGATGGCGAACATTCAAAGGCGCTCGGCCGCAGCGTGCGCTTCCACTACAGCCATGGGCACACGCCGGGGCTGATGCTGGCGGAAATTGTTGGCCCGGAAGCGTCCGACGGCCAGCCGCATGGCGGCGTGGTGTTCTGCGCCGACCTGATTCCCGGGCGGCCATGGGTGCATGTGCCGATCACCATGGGCTACGACCGCAATGCGGAACTGCTGATCGACGAGAAGCGCGTGTTCCTCGAAGACAAGCTTGAGCGCAACGTGCATCTGTTTTTCACCCACGACCCGGGCTGCGCATTGGCGCAGGTCACCCGCGATGCCAAGGGCAAGTTCGGTACCGTGCATGACACTGCGGAATTGCACGCGCGCGCCCTGGCTGGTTGACACTGGCGACCTGCCCAATCCTTTCGACCGGAATCGACCGATGCCCAAGATCACCCTACTGTTCGCGTCTCTGAACGTATTGCTGATGCTGGTATTGCTCGTACCGATTCCGCGTTACCGGAGATCGCGCAAGATCGGTCTGGGTGATGGCGGTGACGCGGTGCTGGCGCGCATGATCCGCGCCCATGGGAATTTCGTCGAGCATGCGCCCTTTGCGCTGCTGCTATTGGCACTGCTGGAACTGTGCGGCTTGCCGGCAAGCTGGCTTTGGGGGTTCGGCAGCACACTTTTGTTGGGCCGGATCCTGCATGCGGCTGGCTTGTCGCGCAGCGGCGGATACTCGTTCGGTCGCTTCTGGGGCACGCTGCTGACCTGGCTGGTTTTCGTCATGATGGCACTGGCCGGGATCTGGCTCGCGCTGGCCTGACTTTCGAAGGTCGCGTCAGCTGCTGGGCGTTCCAAAAATGCGGTCGCCGGCATCGCCCAGACCCGGGTGGATATAGGCGTTCTCGTCCAGACGCTCGTCGATCGAGGCCAGGTAAACCTCGACATCCGGATGCGCGGCTTCCAGCGCGCGCAGCCCTTCAGGCGCAGCGATCAGGAAGATGCAGCGGATGCTGCGGCAGCCAGCGGACTTGAGCAGGTCGATTGCCGTAATCGCGCTGCCGCCGGTGGCGAGCATCGGGTCGATCAGCAGGGCCATGCGCTGATCCATGCGGTCGGCCAGGCGTTCGTAATAGCCGCACGGCTGATGGCTGACCTCGTCGCGGGCTATGCCGATCACGCTGACCGGCGCTGCCGGCAGCAATGACTGCACGCCGGGCAGGAAGCCCAGGCCCGCGCGCAGGATCGGCACCAGGGTCAGGTCATC
>JBDSIA010000270.1:0-5673 GCA_039918175.1 Thermomonas sp. | reverse complement strand
ACGGCGGGGAAGAGTTCGTCGTGGTGCTGCCAGCAACGCAGCTTGTCGGTGCAGAACTCGTTGCAGATAAGCTGTGCACTGCCGTCCGCAACTTGGCTATTGAACATCGCGGCTCACATTTGGGCTGCGTCACCGTCAGTATTGGCGGAGCGGTCACGATTCCCAGCCGCGACGAACCTTATGCGCCTCTACTGGAGGCCGCCGACGTTGCGCTTTACGACGCCAAGCACGCCGGCAAGGATCGCGCCGTGCTTCGCGAGCTGGCCTGATGCCATGATCCCTCTTTTCTGAATCGTCCCGACGTTTGTAGACAATGGAAGTAGGCAATAGGTTGGTTTGAATGGCCGGAATTAGGCCGATAAGAGCCCAACACCCTACTGCGGGGGCGCCGCCAACTCGCGTGCGCTCAGGAATCCGTCGTGGTTGAGGTCCTGTTTGGCAAAACGTTCCGCGAGCCGCGCGCGATGCTCGACCCGCGACAACGTCTTGCCGCGACCGCCGGGCTGTTCGGTCGGGGCCAAGACGCCATCGTGGTCGCGATCCATCGCATCGAACCCATAGCTTAACCAGTCTTGGTATTCGACCAGCGACACCTTGCCGTCGCCGTCGCTATCCATTTTCGCCAGGTATTCGCTGGTGTGTTGCACCTGCGCCACTGCTGGCAGAGCAGAGCCGAACGGCAATGCGAAGGAGAACAGAGTGATGGCGATGCCGGTCCTCATGCCGAATGCAACGCGTAGCCCTTGAGCCGGGCCGAATAGTCCTGCAGCACGCGCACGCCAGAGGCTTCCGCTTCTGTGCACCAGGCCTGCAGACGTTGCAAACGTTCAGCTGCGTCCTGGCCACGGCTTTCGAGGACTTCGGCCAGGCGTGCGCGGTATTCGACCAAGGTGCGGATGCGCGGATGTGCAGCGACGAAATCCTGCAATTGTTGGCGCGCATCGGGCTTGAGCCAGCGGCCATCGTCGGCAATGCCCTTGCGCAACCGACGCGGCAACATCGAACGCAATTTGGCACCGGCGGCGGCAGCTTCCTCGCGCAGCGCGGGCTTGAGCACGTTGCGCTGGTAGTCGGTCATCGCCAGGAAGCGATGTGCCACCAAGGCCTTGACGGTTTCCGTGTCCGGCATGCTGATGTTGGGGCGCACATTCAGGCTGGGCGCAACCCGCAGTACCTTGGCCAGGCGCACCGACGCAAGCAGTTTGATCACGGCCCAGCCGATATCGAACTCGAAACGGCGCAGCGCGAATTTGGCCGAACTCGGGAATGCGTGGTGGTTGTTGTGCAGCTCCTCGCCGCCCACCCACACGCCCCACGGGGTGAGGTTGGTCGCGGTGTCGGCGGTTTCGAAATTGCGATAGCCCCACCAATGCCCAAGGCCATTGATCACGCCCGCCGCCCAGAACGGAATCCACGCCATTTGCAGGGCCCAGATCGCAATGCCGGCGAAGCCGAACAGCGCAAAGCTCACCAACAGCAATACGACAGGACCCATCGTCGCGTGCGGTGTGTAGAGATGACGCTCGATCCAGTCGTCCGGGCAGCCCTTGCCGTACTGCTCGATGCTGGCGCGATCCAGCCGCGACTCGCGGTACATGTCGGCGCCGCGCCACAACACGTTGCCGATGCCTTTGTGCATCGGGCTGTGCGGGTCTTCGGCGGTCTCGCACTTGGCGTGGTGCTTGCGATGGATCGCGGTCCACTCCTTGGTGATCATCGAGGTAGTCAGCCAGGTCCAGAACCGGAATACATGGGCGATGACGGGATGGAAATCCACGCCGCGATGCGCCTGACTGCGATGCAAGTACAAGGTCACAGAAAAGATCGTCAACTGGGTCGCGGCCAGGAAATACAGCGCGAGCTCCCAGAAGGAGAATTGCAGCAGGCCGCCGGCAAGGAAGTTCACGGTGGTGGGTTCGGACAGGAAAGCGGGCATTGCGGGCTCGGGGGAGGCGTCACACCGACGCTTGGGCATGATGCCATGCGCGATAGCAACGGGCGTGGAACGAGCCGGCGCAAAACCTGAACACCCGCCTTGCGCGACAATCCCGCAATGCCCGAACTGCCCGAAGTCGAGACCACCCGCCGCGGCCTGCTGCCGCATCTGGAAGGACGCCGGATCGGCGTGGTCGTGCTGCGCCGGCCGGATCTGCGCTGGCCGATCCCGCGCGAGGTCTCCGACCTGTTGCCCGGGCAGCGTATCGACGGCATTCGCCGGCGCGCGAAATACCTGCTGCTGGACACCGCCGCCGGCAGTGCGCTGCTGCATCTGGGCATGTCAGGCAGCCTGCGGGTGTTGCCAGCGGCCACGCCGGTGCGCACGCACGACCATGTCGACATCGGCATCGGCGCGGGACGCGTGCTGCGTTTCAACGACCCGCGCCGGTTCGGCTGCCTGCTGTGGCAGCCGGCAGGCGAAATCCATCCACTGCTGAGCGGACTTGGACCGGAACCGTTGTCGGAGGACTTCGACGGCGACGCATTGTTCGCCCGCAGCCGCGGTCGCAGCGCGCCGGTCAAGACGTTCCTGATGGACCAGACGGTGGTGGTCGGCGTTGGCAATATCTATGCCGCCGAAGCACTGTTCATCGTCGGCATCTCGCCCTTGCGCGCGGCAGGATCAATCAGTCGGCGTCGCTATCAGGCACTGGCCGACGCGGTGAAATCAATCCTGGCGCATGCGATCGAACGCGGCGGCACCACCTTGCGCGACTTCATCAGCCCCGATGGCGCGCCGGGTTACTTCGAGCAGGAACTATTGGCCTATGGCCGCGGCGGCCTGCCGTGCAAACGCTGTGGGCGCGTGTTGAAGCAAGCCATGATTGGCCAGCGCGCCAGCGTCTGGTGCACGCACTGCCAGCGCTGAACATGCAATCCCGAATCGCGCCCGGTTCACCCATGCTCCGGCTATAGTGCCGCTTCCCCCGAGCCACCCGTTGCCATGACCGAAGCCGGTGAAATCACCGTATTGCTGGACGCCGCCCACAAGGGCGACCGCAGTGCGATGGACCGCGTGCTGGCCACGCTGTACCAGGAACTGCATTCGATGGCGCGCCGGCAACTGGCCGGCCAGCGCGGGCATACGCTGGACGCCACCTCACTGGTGCACGAGGCCTACCTGAAACTTATCGGCCGCGGGAATGGCGCCTCTGCGCAGTTCGACGATCGCGCGCATTTCTTCGCCTATGCCGCGTCTGCCATGCGCAGCGTGGTGGTGGACTATGCGCGCCAGCGGCTGGCGCAAAAGCGCGGCGGCGACCAGCACCGGGTCACCGACTTGCCGGAGGACATGGAGGGCGGCGTGCGCCTGGACGAGGACATGCTGGGCCTGGACACCGCCCTGACGCGGCTGACCGCGGTCGACCCGCGCCTGACCCAGGTGGTGGAATTGCGTTATTTCGCGGGCCTGTCGGAACTGGAAATCGCCGCCCTGATGAAGCGCTCGGAACGCAGCGTGCGCCGCGACTGGCAGAAGGCGCGGATGTTCCTGCTCGCCTCGCTCAAGGACCCGGAGGTCACCTGACCTGCGGGTCAGGTGATTCGGCGCTGACCGATGGACGCCGAACGCTGGCAACGGCTGTCCCCGCTGCTGGATGCGCTGCTGGAGTTGCCGGCCGAACAGCGCAGCGAGCATCTGGCCGCGCTGCGCCGGGAAGATAGCGCGCTGGCCGACGAGCTTGCACACCTGCTCACGCTGGAAGCAGACGACGCGGACTTCCTGGCCGAGCCCGTCGTCGAATTGCCGAACGGCGCACGTCCGGGGGCACGCATCGGCCCGTATCGACTGGACCGGATGATCGGCGAAGGCGGCATGGGCCAGGTCTGGTTGGCGATGCGCGCCGACGGCCTGTACGAGCGCAAGGTCGCGCTCAAACTGCTGCGTCCCGGGCTGGTCGATCCACGCCTGCGCCAGCGCTTCGACCGCGAACGCGAAATCCTCGCCCGCTTCGCGCATCCCTACATCGCCCGGCTGCTGGATGCCGGCATCGATCGCGACGGCCAGCCGTTCCTCGCCCTTGAATACGTCGATGGCGAGGCGATCACTACCTACTGCCAGTCGCGCCAACTGGACCTGGCCGCGCGCATCGACCTGTTCCGACAGGTCTGTGAAGCGGTCAGCCACGCGCACGCCAACCTGATCGTGCATCGCGACCTGAAGCCATCCAACATCCTGGTCACCCCGGCCGGGCATGTGCGCCTGCTTGATTTCGGCATCGCCAAACTGCTCGACGGCGAGCCACTGCCGCTGGAACAGACCCGCACCGGCGTGCGCACCTTCACCCTGCATTACGCCGCACCGGAACAGATCCGCGGGGAGCCGGTCACGACGATGACCGACGTCTACTCGCTGGGCGTGGTGCTCTACGAGTTGTTCACCGGCAGCAAGCCTTACCGGCTCACGCGCCAGACCGATGCCGAGTGGGAAGAGGCGATCCTGGATGGCGAGCCGTTGCGCGCGTCGCAGGCGGCGCTGCGCAGCGAAGCGGATGCGACCAAACCGTACTCGCCCAAGCGACTGTCGCGGGAACTGACCGGTGACCTCGACAACATCGTGCACAAGGCACTTGGCAAGCGTCCCGAACAGCGTTACGTCTCCGCCGAAGCGCTATCGCAAGACTTGCTGTGCTACCTGCGCGGGCGGCCGGTGCAGGCCCGCGGCGAACGGCTGGGCTACCGCACGCGCAAGTACATGCATCGCCATCGCTGGCCAATTACGGCGGCAAGCGTGGTGCTGGTGGTCATGCTCACCGCACTGGCCGTGGTCGGCTGGCAGGCGCGCCAGGCATTGCGCGAGGCTGGCCGAGCACAGGCCATGCAGAACTTCGTCGCCGGCCTGTTCGAAAGTGCCGGCGCCACCCCCCAGGACACGCCGATGGACCTGCGCGCCCTGCTCGACATGGGCATCCTGCGTGGCGAGCGCAGCCTGGCCCGGCAACCACAGGCGCGCGCGGAACTCTACGGCATGGTCGCGCGCCTGCGGCTCGGCCTGGGGGATTATCGTCAAGCCCGCGCACTGCTCGACCAGCAGGCTAACCTCTTGCAAGCATTACCGAATGCCCCGGCCAGCCTGCGCCTTGAAGCCGCAACCATGCGTGGCAGCGTGCACCGTCTGATGAGCGATGCAAAGGGTTGTCTGCTGCAGATGCAGCCGCTCAACGACACGGCCATGCACGAGCAGGAGCAGTTGCCAGCGCAGGCTGCGGCCTTCTTCTCCCAGCTTGCGCGCTGCCATCGCGACCTGGGCCAGCGCAACCTCGCCAACCAGTTGTTGAACCGCTCGCTGGAATTGCGCCGCGACCAACATGACGATGTCGGCGTCGCCGAAAGCCTGCTCGACATCTCGTCGTTGCGGGCCGACGACGGCGATCCGAAACAGGCCATCCGCATCCTTCGCGATGCTCTTTCGCAGTTACAGCAGAAGGTCGGCGAGCGACATCCGCTGGCGATCGACATGCTGCGCAGCCTGTGTGCGCTGGAACGCAGCTCCGACGAGATCGTCGCCGCCGAACGCGATTGCCGCAGTTCGCTGGCGCTGGCCCGCGACCTGCATGGCAACGAGTATCGCGCCACCATTGACGCCCGCCGGCAACTGGCTGCGCTGTATGTGGACATGGGGCGTTTCAGCGAGGCCGAAACCGAATTCCTGGATACCTACAAATGGATGCGCGCGCG
>JBDSIA010000269.1:0-3882 GCA_039918175.1 Thermomonas sp. | reverse complement strand
GCTTCGGTGCGCTGCTTGAGGGTCGCCACGTAGTCATCCGGACGGCCATACAGGGCATTGGACTGCAGCGCGCCGAGCACGGCGCCCGCAGTCTCGTACGCACCCGGCAGGCTGCGGACATTGCCGTCCTTGATCTTGGCGATCTCGGCGCTGGTCAGCGGACGGTCGGCATTGACTGCCTTCACTTCCTTCAGCAACTCAGCCGCAGATTCGGCGGTCTTGTCGGTCTGCACTGGTGCGTACAGCATGTAAGGCCGTTGACCCAGCGCCTGCTGGCTGAAACTGAAAGCGCCATAGGCCCAGTGTTTTTCCTCGCGCAGGTTCATGTTCAGGCGCGAACTGAACACGCCGCCGAACGCGCCATTCATCGTCCCGATCTGCAAATCGTTGGGGGCAGTGGCCGGCGGTGCCAGCTCACCGGCTAGGATCAGCGACTGCTGTGCCCCGGGCTTGTCGATCAGGAACACCCGCGGCGACGACTGGTCGGCGACATGCGGCAGGGTCTTGTGGCCCTTCGCCACCGCCGGGGTCTTCCAGTTGCCGAACACCGCGTCCAGCTGACGGGTGATCTCCGGCAACGTGGTATCGCCCGCGACCAGGATGCGCACGTTGTCAGGACGCAGCCACGCCGTCTGCCATTCCCGCATGTCGGCCGCGGTCAGCGACTTGATCGAGGCCACGGTACCGCTGCCGGTGAACGGGATGGCATACGGATGCCCGGCGCCGAACAGCAGTGGCGGCAGGGTGCGCAAAGCAAGACCCTGCGGTTGCGATTTTTCCTGTGCGATGCCGGCAATCCACTGCGCGCGCACGCGCTCGATGTCGGCCTCGGGGAACGCGGGGTTGCGCACCACGTCGCTCAGCAGCGCCAACGACGGCGTCAGGTTCGCGCTCAGAATATTCGCGCTGGCGGTGCAGGCATCCAGCCCGCAACCGGTGGACAGGCCCATCCCAAGACGCTCGCGGCGCTCGGCGATCTGCACCGAGTCCAGGCTGGCGGTGCCTTCATCGAGCATCGAGGTAGTGAAACTCGCCGTGCCCAACTTGCTGCCCGTATCTGATGCGTAACCGGCATCGAACTGCATGGCAAGACTTATCGTCGGCACGGTGTGGCGCTCGGCGAGCACCACTTCAATCCCGTTGGCAAGCCGGCCACGCTCGACTTTCGGAAAACGCAGGTCGGGGTAGGAGGTCACCGCAGGCACGCCCTTGCTGCGATCCAGATCGCTGGCCATGGCCTTGAACTGCGCGGTGGGCTGGCCGGCGATGTCCGCCGGGCGATCCTTCGAAGCGGGCAAGCCAACGATGTCCTGAGGCTTCGGCGCGGTCTTGGTGGGCATCACGGTCAAGGTGTAGTCGCCCTGGCTGAGCCATTTCTTCGCCGCTACCTGCACGTCGGCCAGCGTGGCCTGCTGGTTCCATGCGTAGTTGCGCTTCCAGCCATCCGGGTCACCCAGGTAAAGGGCGCTTTCGCCCAGCACCTGCGCCTTGCCCAATGCACTCTCCAGGGCGCGGATCATGCCGGCGCGGTTGCGGACTTGCACCCGTGCGAGCTCATCGGCAGTCGGGCCCTGGCTGACGAATTTCTGCAGCTCATCTGCAATCGCGGCTTCGACCTTGGCTGCTTCGACGCCCTGCTTGACGTCGGCCTGGATCTCGAACTGGCTGCCCAGTTCGAACGGGCTGGCCCCTGCGCTGATGGTGTCGACCAGTTTGTCCTGGTAGACCAGACGCTGGTAAAGCCGTGAAGTCTTGCCACCGCCGAGGATGTCGGCGGCGAGGTCGAGCAGCACGAAATCGCGCTCGCTGCGCGCAGGAATGTTCCACTCGCGCATGACCCGGGTCTGGGCGACCACGTCGTCCATGCTGGCGCGGGTCGATGCCGTGCGCGGGGCAGCCCAATGCGCCTGGTTGGCCACCGGCGGACCGGCCGGGATGTCGCCGAAATACCTGGCAACCTTGGTCTTGGCGGTCGCCACATCGATGTCCCCCGACAGGATCAGCACCGTGTTGGCCGCGCCGTAATAGCTGCGGAACCAGGTCTTGACGTCATCCAGCGAAGCCGCATCCAGGTCGGCCATCGAACCGATGGTGTCGTGGTGGTAGGGATGGTTGGCTGGATAGGTGTCGGCAAGTTCCAGCTCGCCGACGCGCCCGTAGGGCTGGTTCTCGCCCTGACGCTTCTCGTTCTGGACCACGCCGCGCTGCTCGTCCAGGGTGGCCTGGTCGATCGCACCAAGCAGGTGGCCCATGCGGTCGGATTCCATCCACAGCGCCATGTCCAACGCGGTGGTCGGCACGGTCTCGAAATACTGGGTGCGGTCCAGCCAGGTGTTGCCGTTGATCTGCGACACACCAGCTTTTTCGAACGGTTCGAAATATTCGCCGGGATGATTTTCCGAGCCGTTGAACATCAGGTGCTCGAACAGATGCGCGAACCCGCTGCGGCCCGCAGGTTCGTCCTTGCTGCCGACGTGATACCAGATGTTCACCGCCACGATCGGCGCCTTGCGGTCGGTGTGCACGATCACCCTCAGCCCATTCGGCAAGGTGAAGCTGTCAGTGGCGATGTCGATCGCGCCGGGCATCATCCGGGTTTTTGCAATGGGTGAGGCGGCAGCGGCAGTCGCTATAGGCGCAGACACGCCAGCCACCAAGGCAGCGGACAGGGCAAGTGCAAGGGCGGTGGGTCGGAACAGACGCATGCGCAACTCCAGGAAACGGGGGACCAGGGCCTGCCATGCTAACGCCAGCGCTGGCTGGATACACTAAGCCTGAAGTCCTGGCTGGAGCCAACATGCGTCGTCATTGCGTTGTTACCGGTGCCAACCGCGGTCTGGGGCTGGCCTTCGTGCGCCAGTTGCTGGGGCGCGGCGAGCACGTCATCGCCGGTTGCAGGCAGCCGGGCAAGGCCACTGCACTCAACACGCTTGCCGGTGAATTCCCCGGCCGCCTGCATGTATTGCCGCTGGATGTCGCCAACCAAAAATCGCGCGCCGAGTTGGTCCGCGAACTGCCGCTGGTGCTCGCCGACGGCCGCATCGACCTGCTCATCAACAATGCCGGCGTGCTGCATTCGGGCGAGCGCTTCGGCCACATTGATGCGGCAATGCTGGAAGACAGTTTCCGCATCAATGCAATCGGCCCGTTCCTGCTCACCCAGGCCCTGGCGCCGCTGCTGGCCGACGGCGCGCGCATCGCCAACCTGAGTTCGGTGATGGGATCGATCGCGGCGCGCAGCGAATTCCGATCACCCAGCTACTGCAGCAGCAAGGCCGCGCAGAACATGCTGACCGTGGAGCTGGCGCATGCGCTGCGGGCACGCGACATCGTCGTGCTTGCGTTGCATCCGGGCTGGGTGCAAACCGACATGGGCGGCAGCGGCGCCAACCTCGGCATCGACGATTCCGTGCGTGACCTGCTGCAAGTCATCGATGCCGCCACCCTCGACGATTCCGGCCGCTTCCTCGACTGGCGTGGCCAGCCGCTGCCGTGGTGATCGGCTGACACAATGTTCCACGTGATCCTGCATCGCCCGGAAATTCCGCCCAATACCGGCAACGTGATTCGCCTGTGCGCCAATACCGGCGCGCAGCTGCATCTGGTCAAGCCACTGGGCTTCAAGATCGACGACCGCCAGTTGCGGCGCGCTGGCCTGGACTATCACGAGTACGAACCGATGCAGGTGCATGACGATCTGCGGGCCGCGCTTTCCGTAATTGAAAACGTCAATGGCGCGCCACCGCGCGTGTTCGCCCTGTCCACCCGCGGCACCCACCGTTTCGATGCACCGACCTATCGCGACGGCGATGTGTTCCTGTTCGGCAGCGAAACCAGCGGCCTGCCGAAAAATGTGTTCGACGCGATTCCCGAAGCACATCG
>JBDSIA010000268.1:0-5929 GCA_039918175.1 Thermomonas sp. | reverse complement strand
CGATCCTGCACGAGCGCGGTTTCCCGGCCAGCGAAGTCATCGCGCTGGCCAGCGAACGTTCCGCGGGCGGCCAGGTGAAATTCGGCCATCACGACATCGACGTGCTCGACTTGGCCACGTTTGACCCCGCCGGCATCGACATCGCGCTTTTCTCGGCGGGCGGTTCGGTGTCGAAGGACTACGCGCCGAAATTCGCCGCCGCCGGTGCGGTGGTCATTGACAACTCCTCGGCGTTCCGCAACGACGATGACGTGCCGCTGGTAGTCAGCGAGGTCAATCCCGAAGCTGCACGCGAGCGTCCACGCGGGATCATTGCGAACCCGAACTGTTCGACCATGCAGCTAATGGTCGCGCTCAAGCCGCTGCACGATGCGGCGAAAATCGAGCGCATAAATATCGCGACCTACCAGTCCGTGTCCGGCACCGGGCGCAAGGCGCTGGAAGAACTGGGCCGACAGACCGCCGGATTGCTGGCATTCAAGGGTGCCGAGCCCGAGGTGTATCCAGTGCAGATCGCCTTCAACGTGATCCCGCATGGCGGCGATTTCACCGACAACGGCTACACCACCGAGGAAATGAAGCTGGTCTGGGAGACCCGCAAGATACTCGGCGATGCCAGCATCAAGGTGAATGCGACCGTGGTTCGGGTGCCTGTGTTCTATGGCCATTCCGAAGCGGTGGCGATCGAGACCCGCGACAAGCTGACCGCGTCGCGCGCGCGTGAACTGCTGGAAGCCGCGCCCGGTATCGAGGTAGTCGATGAAGCGCGGGGCGGCGGTTATCCGACCCCGGTCACGCACGCGTCCGGCAATGATCCGGTATACGTGGGGCGCATCCGCGAGGATCTCTCGCATCCGCATGGGCTGAACCTGTGGATTGTGGCCGACAATATCCGCAAGGGTGCGGCGCTGAATGCCGTGCAGATTGCCGAGTTGCTGGTGGCCGACGGGTTGCCGGCGAAGGCCGCACACGGCTAGAGTCGGGACGGGGCAGCAAGGGAACTCATGTGATCAAGACACTACGCACTGCGATTGCCACGTTATTGCTGCTAGCGGCGGGCAATGCGCTGGCATTGGGCCTGGGCCAGATCGAGGTCAAGTCACGGATCAACGAGCCCCTGCTGGCCGAAATCCCGATCATTTCCACAACGCCCGGCGAATTACAGGCATTGCAGGCGCGGTTGGCCTCGCCAGACACGTTTCGCAGGGTAGGGCTCGAGCCGCCACAGGGGATCGCCGCCGACTTGCGTTTCACCTTGGGCAACGATGCCCATGGTCGCCCGGTGATCCGGGTGACCACAGTCGCACCGGTCACTCAGGCGGTCGTTAATTTCCTGATCGAAGTGGATTGGGGCCAGGGTCGGCTGGTGCGCGAATATTCCGCTTTGGTCGATGCCCCGCGCACGGCCAGCGCGCCACTGCAACCCGCGATCAGTGCGCCGGTCGTGGCCGCGCCCAACGTGGTCCAGCGTCCGCTGGTGACGATGCCGGTCGCCGCACCCACGCCGCCGCCGGTGCCGACACAGATCACCACCGCCCCGCTTCCGCCGATGCCAGCACCTGCGCCCGTTGCCACGCTGCCGGCACCTGCTGAACCCATGCCAGCGCCGATGCCTGCGGCGGAACCCGCGCCCGTATCCAGCGCGGTCGCGCCGCCGCCGCGTGCGGTCGTCGTTGCAATACCCACACCAGCACCGCAGCCCACCGCCATGACGCCATCGCAATACGGTCCGGTGAAAGCAGGGGAAACGCTGTCGAAGATTGCCTCTGGCTTGGACCAAGCGGTGGGCTACAGCCTCGACCAGACCATGCTGGCCTTGCTGCGCGCCAATCCGGATGCGTTCCTGAGCGACAACATCAACTTGCTTCGGCAGGGGGTGGTCCTGCGCGTGCCGGGCAGTGACGACCGCGGCAGTATCACTGCCGATGAAGCGCAACGCGTGGTAAGCGAACAGACGCAGCAGTGGCGGCAAGCCAGGCGACCGGTTTTGCAGCCGGATGCCGCGGTTGCGGGCAACGCGGCCAAGCGTGACCTCACGCCAGCCAAGGATGCCGCAGCTACATCCAAGCCAGCCACTGCCAAACCCGCGACTTCAGAAAAACCAGTTGCAAAACCAGTCGCGGCGGCAACACCTGCAAAGGCGCGCCAGCAGGCGCAAGCGCGGCTGGAAATCGTGCCGGCAGCGGTCGCCGGCAAGGCCACAGGCACACGATCCGGCACCAATGCCGGAGGCGAGGGCAGCATGCTCCAACAACAATTGCAGCAACGCGACGAAGACCTGGCCGCACGCAAGGCCGAAATCAGCGACCTGAAGGAACGCGTCGCCGAACTTGAAAACCTGAAGCAGCAACAAGCGCAATTGCTGACCATGAAGGACAGCGAATTGGCCGCCGCCCAGCAGCGACTGGCGGATGCGCGCACGGCCACCCAGCCGGTGAAGGAAACGCAGCCGCATGTAATCCCCCTGATGCCATGGCTGTGGGGTGGCTTGGCTGTCATTGGCCTGGCATTGCTGGCGTGGCTGTTCGCGCGCCGTCGGCCGGTGTCGGTCGCGCCCTCGCCGCGGCGCAGCTTCGATAGCGAGGCGCTGGCCGCCAGCATGCGCAGTCCGCTTGTGGCGGTGCCGCCCGCGATCAAAGCCGAAAACGTTGCCGATGTGAAGCCTGCTGCGCCGTTGATGGTGATACCTGAAGCAACCGACGCTGTCATCGATGTCACCGGATCGCCAACCACGCCGGCCGCGCATGTGGAAGCCCCCACCTGGCATTCCGGGCAATGGGTGAAAGACGTGCCCGCGCCCGACCCGATTGCCCCAGCGCCGAGTGCGCTGAGTTTCGCGGCGCCCGCGGCGCGCGTGTCACCCGAGCCTGTGCAGGCCGAGTCACCGCCAATCGAGCTTCGCCAACCCGACTCCCGCGCAGTCCACCTTCACCCCGAACTCTTGCCGGAGCCGGCCAGTGCCGAGCAGCGGATGAAACTGGCGCGTGCGTTCCTGGATATCGGCGATGAGCATTCGGCCAGGCAATTGCTGCTCGAGTTGCTGGATGGTGCCGACCCGGCGCTGCGCACCGACGCTGCGAAGCTGCTGCGCGAGCTGGGCTGAGGCATACGCAAGGACAGGCATGCGCCTCGCGCTGGGGATCGAATATGACGGCAGCGGGTTTTCCGGCTGGCAAAGACTGAGCGCGGCCGGATCGCAGGCGCGCGACGGCAGCCTGCAGACCGCGTTGGAGCATGCGCTGTCGAAGGTGGCAAATGCCCCGACCAGCACGGTCTGCGCTGGCCGCACGGACGCGGGCGTGCATGCTCGCTGCCAGGTCGTGCATTTTGACACCGATGTCGTGCGCGCCATGCGCGCGTGGCAACTTGGGATCACCTCGAACCTGCCTCGCGGCATGTCGGTGCGCTGGTGCGTGCCAGTGGCCGATGAATTCAGCGCGCGGTTTGCCGCACGCGCGCGCCGCTACCGCTACCGTCTCTTCAGTCGGATCACCCGGCCGGCGCTGATGGGCCAGTACCTGGGTTGGGAGCGGATGCCGCTGGACGGGCAGGCAATGCATGAGGCCGCCCAGGCCTTGCTTGGATTGCAGGATTTCTCCGCGTTCCGCAGTTCCCAATGCCAGGCCAGCCACGCGCGCCGCGATCTGCAGCGGATTGACGTCCGGCAAGACGGCGATGAAACAATCATCGACGTGCAGGCAAACGCCTTCCTCCACCACATGGTGCGCAATCTCGTGGGCTCGTTGCTGTGCGTCGGTCGTGGCGAACAACCGCGCGAATGGATGGCGCAATTGCTGGCGGGATGTGATCGCAGCGTGGCCGGCGCCACCGCGCCTGCGGCGGGTCTGCTGTTCATCGGCCCATGTTATCCGCCAGAATGGGGACTCCCGCCGGAAGTTTGTGGCGATCATGCAGCCGACTGAGCTCATATGATGAACCGTGCACTGTTCCGCACCCGCATCAAGTTTTGCGGCATGACCCGTGCCGGCGACGTACGTCTGGCCAGCGAGTTGGGCGTGGCCGCAATCGGACTGGTATTCGCGCGGCAAAGCAAGCGCCGGATCGCGCCGGAGGCCGCGCGCAGCCTGCGCGATGCGCTGGCACCACTGGTGGATGCAGTGGCACTGTTCATGGACAACGACGTGGACGAAGTGCGCGCCGCGATCGCCCATGCGCGTCCGACCTTGCTCCAGTTCCATGGCAACGAGGACGATGCGTTTTGCCGACGGTTCGGCCTGCCATACCTGAAGGGAATTGGCATGGGCGGTGATCAGGCTGCGATGACCGGCCGCTTGTTGCATTCGCGCTTTCCGCATGCAGGTGGCTTCGTGCTGGATGGGCATGCGCCCGGTGAGCCCGGGGGCAGCGGCATGCGCATGCCGCTCGAGCGCATCCCTGATGACATGAGCAAACCGTTTGTGCTTGCCGGTGGCCTGTGCCCGGATAATGTGTATGCCGCCGTGCGCGTGGCAATGCCTTGGGGGGTGGATGTTTCCAGCGGCATTGAAAGCCGACCCGGGATCAAGGATGGGCTGTTGATGCGCAGGTTCGTGGAAGAAGTCAGGCGTGCCGATTGCCTCAAACTCGGCGATGACGACAGCGTCGAAGGCTGTGAAGCGTGTGGCCGCTGAACTCCCCATGTCCGCCCCCCCCAACGCTGTGATCGACTTCCACGCCTGGCCGGATGCCTCCGGGCATTTTGGCCGCTATGGCGGGCGCTTCGTCGCCGAGACCCTGATCGGGCCACTGCAGGAACTGGCTGCAGCCTACGATGCCGCGCGCGTGGATCCGGCCTTTATCGCCGAATTCGAACGCGATTTGGCGCATTACGTCGGCCGCCCCAGCCCGATCTACTTCGCCGAGCGGCTGAGCCGTGAAAACGGCGGTGCGCGGATCCTGCTCAAGCGCGAGGACTTGAACCACACCGGCGCGCACAAGATCAACAACACCATCGGCCAGGCATTGCTGGCCAGCCGCATGGGCAAGACCCGCATCATCGCCGAGACCGGCGCCGGCCAGCATGGCGTGGCCAGTGCGACCGTAGCCGCCAGGCTGGGGCTGGAGTGCGTGGTGTACATGGGCGCTACCGACATCGAACGGCAGAAGATCAATGTCTACCGGATGCAGCTGCTGGGCGCGAGCGTGGTGCCGGTGACCAGTGGCTCGGCCACGCTCAAGGATGCCTTGAACGAAGCGATGCGCGACTGGGTCACCCATGTGGGCGACACCTTCTACATCATCGGCACGGTGGCGGGGCCGGATCCGTATCCACGCATGGTGCGCGACTTCAATGCGGTGGTCGGGCGCGAAGCGCGTGCGCAGATGCTGGCCGAGTACGGCTGCCTGCCCGACGTGGTCACCGCGTGCGTGGGTGGTGGCAGCAATGCAATCGGCGTGTTCCATGCATTCCTCAACGATCCCGGTGTGCGCATCGTCGGCGCCGAAGCGGCGGGAGAGGGCATCCAAACCGGCCGTCACGCGGCATCGCTGGCCGCAGGGCGTCCGGGCGTGCTGCATGGCAACCGGACCTACGTGATCTGTGACGACGACGGCCAGATCACCGAAACCCATTCGGTCTCGGCCGGGCTGGATTACCCCGGTGTCGGTCCGGAGCATGCGTTCCTGAAGGATGCCGGCCGCGCCGAATACGTGGGCGTGACCGATGACGAGGCGCTGGCGGCGTTCCACCTGCTGGCCCGGACCGAGGGCATCCTGCCGGCGCTGGAGTCCAGTCATGCGATTGCCCAAGCCCTCAAATTGGCGCGTGAACTTGCGCCCGAGGGCATCGTGCTGTGCAACCTGTCAGGTCGCGGCGACAAGGACGTGCATACGATAGCGAGCCGCGAAGGGTTCACGCTGTAGGGGCAGGCTGGCTCGGAGCGCCCAGTTGCGCGACAATAGCCGGCTCAGCAACGATCCAGGAGTCCGG